>JAPWVA010000124.1 GCA_028275245.1 Actinomycetota bacterium | reverse complement strand
CCGAAGGCGGTTCCCGCCAGGTAGGCCACGGCGTCGAACACCCATACCAAAACGATCACGGAAAAGGGCGCCGTCCAGGGCCTCTCCGGGTCCAAGCCCAGCATCAGGACGAAATGGGAGAGACAAAACCCCACCAACATGACGCCCAGCAAGGAAAGCCCCAGGTCCTCCGCCACTTGCCGGCGATTCCCTCGCACCAGCGCCCAGAGGAAAAGCAGCGGTAGGTATAGCGAGAAGGCCAAGGTGAGCCAGGCAAAGCCGCTCTCCCTCTCCTGGAAATAATAGGCAAGCAGTGGAAGGGAACCTCCGGCGACCAGCGATGGTATGACCACCGGGCGATAGCCCTTGCCATGGAACGCCCGGTAGATCTCGTTCATCCCTGCCACGGAGAGGAGTACCATCCCGATGGTGAAGGGGAGCTCCCCCCACCAGAGCAGGATCAGCACTACCAGCACCAGGACAACGGCGCTCACCACCCTCACCAGCAGGTCGGAGAAACGCCGTCCCAGCCTTTTCCAAAAACCCTCTGTCCCCCCTCCGGGTGAACCCGTAGCGCCCACCTGTCCTTCTGCGTCACCGGGCAAGGCTCAGACCTCCATCAGCTCCCTTTCCTTGTTCTTAAGCATCTCGTCGGTCTCGGCGATGTAGCGATCGGTCAGCTTTTGGATCTCCTCCTGCCCCCGGTGAAGGTCATCCTTGGTGATTTCCCCCTCCTTCTCGAAAGCCCGTAGGTCTTCTATGGCGTCCCGCCTGATGTTCCTTATGGCCACCCGCCCTTCCTCGGCCTTCGCCCTCACCAGCTTCACCAGCTCCTTCCTCCTCTCCTCGGTGAGCTTCGGCACCGGCAGCCTGATGACATTGCCATCGTTCACAGGGTTCAGTCCCAGGTCGGACTGCTGGATGGCCTTCTCGATCTCGCCGAGGATGCTCTTGTCATAGGGCGAGATCACCAGGAGGTTTGGCTCGGGTACCCCGATGGAGGCCAGCTGTACCAAGGGAGTGTGCTGACCGTAATAATTCACCATGATCTTGTTGACCAGGGATGCGCTGGCCCTCCCGGTGCGCACCGATGCGAACTCCTCCTTCACGTGCTCTAAGGTCTTTTTCATCCTGCGTTCTGCGTCCTTGAGCACATCTTCTATCATGGCAACCTCCCCGTCCTCGGTCTTCCAGTCGTAACCCGCGGGCCTTCGCACCCACCCTTATCGTTAGTTCACGCCTTTGGAAAGTTCGATGATAAGACGCGTTTTCCTTTTTCGCCCAGGTTCACCAGGGTGCGCCATCGCCTACCGGTCCTTCCCCCGGTCGTCCTTGCACCCGGGCTCGGAGGCCACTATGGTCCCTATCCTCTCGCCGAAGAGCACCTTCTTTATGTTGCCAGGTACGGTCATGTTGAAGACGATGATGGGAAGGGAGTTGTCCATGCAAAGGGAGACGGCGGTGGCGTCCATGACTTTAAGGCCCTGTTGCAACACCTCGATGTAATCCAAGGAAGAGTACATGACCGCCTCGGGGTTGGTCATGGGATCGGAATCGTAAACTCCATCTACCATGGTGGCCTTGAGGATGGCCTCCGCGTTTATCTCCAGTGCCCTAAGGGCGGCGGTGGTATCGGTGGTGAAATACGGGTTTCCGGTACCCGCGGCGAAGATCACCACCCGCCCCTTCTCCAGGTGCCTTATGGCTCTGCGGCGTATGTACGGCTCCGCCACCGCCTGCATCTCGATGGCCGACTGCACCCTGGTCACCACGCCCCTCTTCTCCAGGGCGTCCTGTAGAGCCAGGCTGTTCATCACCGTAGCCAACATCCCCATGTAATCGGCGGTCGCCCTCTCCATGCCTTTGGCGCTGGCCGCCATCCCCCGGAAGATATTTCCACCTCCCACCACGATGGCCATCTGAACCCCCAGGGAATGCACCTCGGCCAGCTCGTCGGCAATGGTGTTAACCGTGTCCGGGTCTATCCCATACTCCTTCTTTCCCATGAAGGCCTCGCCGCTCAGCTTTATGAGCACCCGCCGATAAAGGGGCTTGAGCGCCTTTCTCCCTCGTTCTGATTCCTCGCCCACCGAGCCCTACCTCCGTTCTCGTCCCGGAGTGCAACGCCTTACTCGCCACGTGTCATTCGTTTCACACATCAATATAGCAAAAGGGCGCCCCGCCGGGCGCCCGTCTCCGCGGTCACATTCCACTCACTCCGCAGTCGATTCCCCCGCCAGCGTCTCGCCCAGCTGGAACCTGACGAACCTCCTCACCACGATGTTCTCTCCCAGGGTAGCTATGGCCTGCTGTATGACCTCCTCCACCGTGCGTTCCTGGTCCCTTACGAAGGGCTGCTTCAGAAGACATACTTCCTCGAAGAACTTGTTCAATCTTCCCTCCACGATCTTGTCTATCACCTTCTCTGGCTTGCCCTCGTTGAGGGCTCTCTGTCTCTGGATCTCCCTTTCCTGTTCCAACACCTCCGGGGGCACGTCCTCGGGGGACACGTACAGTGGGCTGGAGGCAGCGACGTGCATGGCCAGGTCGTGGACCAGGTTCCTGAATACCTCGTTGCGGGCCACGAAATCCGTCTCGCAGTTGACCTCTATCAGCACGCCCACCCGGTTGTTCATGTGGACGTAGGCGTCTATCACGCCCTCCGTGGCAGTCCTGCCCGCCTTCTTCTTGGCCCCCGCCAGGCCCTTCTCCCTGAGGATGCGCAAAGCCTTTTCCTGATCACCGCCGGCCTCCTCCAGGGCCTTCTTGCAGTCCATCACTCCCGCTCCGGTGGCCTCTCTTAACGCCTTCACCTGGGCAGCGTCTATCTTCATCGGTCTCCTCCTTCCGTCGGTCTCATCCACCCGTTACCCGCCAGGTCTCCGTTCCTCCGCCTCCTCGGTCAGCACCTGGCCGGGCGCCTCGCTTCTCGTTTAAGCCTCCACGGGGCTTTCCTCCTCGGCCCCGCTATCCTTCCCAGGCTTCATCGGTTCCGTCCCCGATACCGTCTCGCCCACCTCGTCCTTGGCGGAGGCCAGCACCATCTCCCGGAGGTGCTTCCCCTCCAGGACCGCGTTGGAGATTATCTTGCTTATGAGGTTGGCGGCCCGGATGGCATCATCATTGCCGGGGATCACGTAATCCACCAGGTCCGGGTCGCAATTGGTGTCCACCACCGCCACCACCGGTATCTCCAGTTTCCGGGCTTCCGTGAGGGCGATGTGCTCCTTGCGGGGATCGATGATGAAGACGGCGTCGGGCAAGCGGTCCATGTCCCGGAGACCCTCAAGGTTGCGGCGTAGCTTGGCCAGCTTGTGTCTCACCCGGGTAGCTTCTTTCTTGGGCATCCTGTCTATCTCCCCGGATGCCTCCATCTCCTCCAACTCCCGGAGCTTCTGGATGCGGGTCCTTATGGTAACCCAGTTGGTCAGCGTCCCCCCCAGCCAGCGGTTGACCACGTAAGGCATCCCGCAGCGGCGGGCGTTCTCCCGGATGGCCTCCTGGGCCTGCTTCTTGGTGCCGATGAAGAGGATGGTCCCACCGTCCCGTACCAGGTCGCGGATGAAGTTGTAGGCTATCTCGATGAGTCTGAGGGTCTGCTGGAGGTCGATGATGTATATGCCGTTCCGCTCGGTATATATGTACTTCTTCATCTTGGGGTTCCAGCGACGGGTCTGATGCCCGAAATGAACCCCGGCCTCCAGCAGGTGTTTCATGGAAACGACGGTCATGGACTCACCTCCGGTTCTCCCTCCGCCCGCTTCAACCCCTCTCCCGACCTCCAGGGGCACCCCGGGGGAAGGTCCACGGGCGTGCGTATTTTCCGACATCTCCCGATATCTCACCTCCCGGATGAAATATCGACGAAACAATATACCACAGGCCAGGTCATGCCACAAGCAAAACCCCACCGTCCCTGGACTCACCGGGGACCTGTTAGGGGAAAGGTGAGGGGAAGTGACCCCGGTTATCGCTCCGCATTGGGGCAAAACATATGAAAATCGCGTTTTTTTACTGTCCCCAGATGACCATGCTTCGGGGATATGCCGCGTCGCTTGATGAGGGCTCAAAGCTCGAAGGTACCCTTGAGGCTGGCCAACCGTGTCTTGAGCCGTAGAATGGCCTTGGTGTGCATCTGGCAAACCCTGGACTCGGTGACCCCGAGTACCTCGCCGATCTCCCTGAGGGTGAGCCCCTCGTAATAATAGAGGGTTATCACTATTTTCTCCCTCTCGGGAAGTCGGTTGATGGCATCGGCTAGGATCTCCTTCATCTCCTCCAACTCGTAGGTCTTGGAGGGATCCTTCACCCGGGTGTCCTCCAGGGTGTCCACCAGGCTGACCTTGTCAGCCTTGTCGCCTCCCACCTCCCACAACTCGTCCAGGGCCACCATGGAGACGAAACTCATCTGCTGCAAGAGGTTGTAATAATCTTCCAGGGACATATTGAGGTGGGTTGCCACCTCCTCGTCGGTGGGTACCCTCTTGAGCTCGTTCTCCAATTCCACGAAGGCCTTCTCCACCTCCCGCGCCTTGAAGCGCACGGAACGAGGCACCCAGTCTATAGACCTCAGCTCGTCGATGATGGCCCCCTTGATGCGGGCAATGGCATAGGTCTCGAACTTTATCCCCCTGCCGGGGTCGTACTTCTCGATAGCATCTATGAGGCCGAAGATGCCGTAGCTCACCAGGTCCGCGTACTCGATATTGGGAGGGAGATTGGAGGAAATGCGCCCGGCGACATATTTTACCAGGGGTGCGTAGTTGAGGATTAGCTTCTCCCTGGCCTCCTGGGACCCTTTCTCCTTGTACTCCTTCCAGACCTCGCTGACGTCCTGGATCTCGTCCAACCTCGCCCCTCTTCGGTAGAAGTCCGCCGTGTTCAACATCTCCACACCGTCTCTCCAGACGTTTCAAGAGGTTTTCATGCGCGGGGGTGAGTGTGCCGGTAAACCTCTTTAAGCTGACCTTTGCTCAA
>JAPWVA010000123.1 GCA_028275245.1 Actinomycetota bacterium | reverse complement strand
AGAGAACGTGGGTGCCCATGCCTGCGGTGATAACCCTCCTGGGGGGGAGGCGGCGAGCCAACTCTGAGATCACCCTCCCACCGGAGAGGGGTACGCGGTCGGAGGAAGAGGATAGGCGCAGGAGTTCTTCCCACTCCCGGCGCTTTCCTTGCAGGAAACCCCACCAGTCAGCCCTGGCTGGCGGGGATTCCCCCTCCAAGAGCTCCAGGCAGGCCCGGAGGAAGTCCCCGGCATCCGCCGGTATCACCACGCTCACCGGATAGAGGGAACGACCTGCCGCCTCCGGGTCCACGTTGACCAGGATGACATCGCCTTTCAAGGGCAAGGTGTATTCGTAGGTGACGGAATCCGAGAGGGTGCAGCCGATCCCCAGCACCAGGTCGGCCTCGGAGAGGGCGGCATCGGCGGGGACGCTCCCGCCCCCGAAGCCCACCCTCCCCAGGCAGAGGGGATGGTCCTCGGGGATGACCCCCCGGCCGTTCCCCGTGGTGATCACCGGTGCCCACCATCTGAGGGCCAGCTCTTCCAATAGGGATGAAGCGCCCGAGGCAGCCACCCCTCCCCCGGCCAGGATCAGGGGGCGGGAGGCCTCCCTCATCCTCTGTACCACCTGGGATATCTGCTCGGGTAGGCAGGTGGGGGACTCATCGCAGGCGAAGGAGAAGGAGATCTCCCCTCCTGCCTCTTCCTTCCACACGTCCTCAGGGACCTCCACCAGCACCGGTCCCCTCGGACCGGACACCGCCTTCCGGTAGGCCTCCTCCATGATCCTGGCCACATCCCCCGCCCGTTCCACCCGGAAGACCGCCCGGCAGAGGGTACGGAAGATCTCCCCGTGGTCCGCCTCCAGCATCCCATCGGTGCCACGCAGCTTCCTCTTCACCGCGCCGGAGATGAGGATCATAGGACTGCAGTCCTTGTAGGCGTTGGCCACCGATATGAGGGCGTTCAGAGTGCCCGGGCCCGAGTGGGTGAGGGCCACCCCCGGTCTGCCGGTGAGCCTGCCCTCGGCATCCGCCATGCTGGCAGCCACCTGCTCATGCCGGCAGGAGATGTACCGCACCACGTCCCGGTAATCATACAGGGCGTCGAGAAAAGCAACGTTGGAGGTCCCGCATATCCCGTAGAGTCGCGGAACCCCCATGGCCACCAGCCCCTCGGCCAGCATGTGGGCGCAGTCCATCTTCTTCACCTCCCCCGCTGGCGTCGCCGTCTCCGTCTTCCGGCCCGCGGCCTCCCCGGGCCCATGCTACCGCCTACTCCACGCCATTCACCACGTATAGGGGTTTTTCGCCCGAAAGCACCCTGCGAACGTTCTCCACCGTCACCTGGATCATACGCACCCGGCTCTCGTTGGTTCCCCCCGCCGTGTGGGGCGTAAGCACCACGTTGGGCAGGCTCAGGAGGGGGTTCCCCGGGTCCACCGGCTCCTGGGTGAAGACGTCTAGCCCGGCCCCCGCCAAGCGGCCGTCCCGCAGGGCACGGTAGAGGGCCTCTTCATCCACCACCTCACCCCGGGCCAGGTTGAGCAGGTAAGCACTGGGTTTCATCATGTCCAGTTTTTCCTCATCGATGAGGTGGCGGGTAGCGGGGGTGAGGGGAACATGCAGCGAGACTATGTCTGAGGCTCTGAGCAGGTCTTCTAGGGAGGCGTACTCCACCCCGAGCTCCCGTTCCGCCTCGGGCTCGAGGCGGCGCAGGTCGTGGTAGAGCACCTGGCAACCGAAGGGCCGGAGGCGGAGGGCCACCTCCCGCCCGATGTTCCCCATCCCCACTATCCCCACCGTCTTGTCCATGAGCTCGAGGCTACCCACGGTGAACACCTCCGACTGGGCCCATTCACCCCGGGCGGTCTTGGAGTGGAAGTAGAGGACTTTCTTCAGGAGCATGAGCATGAACATAACCGCGTGCTCCGCCACCCCCACGGCGTTGGCCGCCCCCACGTTGGCCACGGGGATGCCAACCCTCCTGGTGGCTTCCAGGTCGATGTGCTGGTAACCGATGCTGGGCTGCTGGATGAGACGGCATCCCCTGGCTGCCTCCGCCACCTCCGCGTCGATGGGAAGGCGGAAGGTGAAGTCCCCGATGATTACGTCGGCACCCCTCACCACCTCCACCAATCCGGGGCCGGGGTCCCCGGTGTAAACGGTCACCTCCACCTGTTCCGCCCCCGCCTCGCCGGCGAAGAACCCCCGAACCATATCCTCGGGCAAGGGTGAGAGCACCACTATCCTGGGCATGGTACCTCCTTTCCCATTTTCACGGCCACTGTCCCCGGTCTCCTCTCCCATATCCACCTCGCCGGCCCCCGGCCCGCCGGGCCCCTTTTCCCTCACGGCGCCTTGCCCCTCTCCTCCTTTCCGCCCATCCGCCAGGACCAGGACCTTTCCAGGTCACCTACCTGGGCGGATCTTACCCGCGGCCACCGGCACACGGTCCTCCTGCCCGCTTGCTTGCTTTTCAACGGAAAGTTTGGTTGCTGCGTGATCGCCGGCGACGCGTCTGGGTCACGCTGGGGCGCCGGGCCCCTTGCGGGCGGCGGGGAAAGACCCAGGCCCATCAGGCCCTCGAAATCCAAAGCGGTTTCGACGATGGCAAGACCCTTTTCCCTCCCTCAACCCAGTGATGTCTTCCGGAACCCCCACCCTCCCCTATAAGGATCCCCCCTGAGGACTTCAGCCCTCCTCCTCCACGAATTCCTTCAGGCGGTCCAGCTCCTCCTCCCTTAACCTCAGCCTTTCCTCCGGGGTGCGTCCTAGCACCTCCCTCAGGATGTCGGCCAGCCCCACCGGGTTGAAGGGCTTGGTTATGTAACCGTCGGCGCCCATCCTCCAACCCCTGGCCATGTCCTCGTCCTGCACCTTGGCGGTGAGCAGGACCACCGGCATATCCTTGAGGCCCGGGTCCTCCCTTACCCGTCGCAGGATCTCCCACCCGTCCATGCGGGGCATCATTATGTCAAGTACCAGGATCTCGGGAGGGTTTTCCCTCATCATCCGTATGGCCGTGTTCCCATCCCAGGCTTCCTCCACTTGGAAGTCCTCCAATTCCAAGTTAATGCGGACCAGCCTGGTCACCATGGGATCGTCGTCCACCACAAGCACCCTGGTCATCCCCCAAACCTCCTTGGAAGAACCAGCCTGGCATCCCCCGAATCCCCAACAAAACGACGCCTATCAGACCCGGGCCACCTTCCCGTGGGCCCATCTTCACGTATAAGGATGGCCGCTAGGTTCGTTTTCACAATTTCTCTTTCGGGTGTCCCTGGCCCCAGGCTTTAGGGTTTTCCCGGATATCTTGCTGTTGGTTTGTTCACACCGAGGGGATCCCGCGAAACCTGCCTCGGGCCCTTTCCCCCGCGCCATCCCTTTTCCATATTCCCATATCATCACGGGGATTAACCAGCTCCCACCGCCGGTATATAATCAAGGGGCCGGCGGGAAGGCCGGTTTCCTCGTGTGCAGGGAAAAGCCCACGAAAGGCTCGCGGTCCCGGGAACAGCGGGAAGGTGTCGGCGTGGCGCGTCTAAGCAAGGGAGGGAGGAGCAATGAGCCAAGACCACCGCGATTACGAGATCTTCCAGCCCGTGCACCACGAGTTCCGCAAGAGCGTCCGGGAGTTCGTCGAGAGGGAGATCGTTCCCCATGTGGACCAATGGGAGGAGGCAGAGGAATTCCCCCTGGAACTCTACCGCAGGATGGGAGAGCTGGGCTTTTTGGGAATGTCTTTCCCGGAGGAGTACGGGGGCGATAACGACCCGGTAGCGGAGGCGGTTCTCCACGAGGAGATGGCCCGTTGCGGCTCGGCCGGGGTGGCAGCGGGCATAGGCGCACACATATCCATCGCCATGCCCCAGATCAGCAAATTCGGCACCGAGGAACAGAAGCAGAGGTACCTGGTGCCGGGGATCAAGGGGGAGAGCATCGGGGCCCTGGCCATCACCGAGCCCGAGGCCGGGTCCGACGTGGCGGGCATAAGGACCACCGCCCGGCGGGACGGGTCAGACTGGATCCTTAACGGGTCCAAGACCTTCATCACCAATGGGGTCCGCTGCGATTGGGTGGTGGTGGCGGCCAAGACGGACCCAGACAAGGGCTACAACGGGATCTCCCAGTTCGTGGTGGAGAGGGGAACGCCAGGCTTCGAGACCTCCCGTAAATTGAAGAAGCTGGGCTGGAAGGCCTCCGACACCGGCGAGCTCTCCTTCATGGACTGCCGCGTCCCGGGGGACGCCCTGCTGGGGGAGCTCAACCGGGGCTTTTTCCAGATCATGGCCAATTTCGTATGGGAGCGGCTGGTGATGGCCCTGGAAGCGGTGGAGAGCTCCCAGTTCCTCTTCGAGAAGGCGCTGGAATACGCCAAGGAGAGGACGGCCTTCGGAAAGCCCATCGGAAAGTTCCAAGCCATTTCCCATATGCTGGCGGACATGGCCACCGAGATAGAGTTGGGCCGGGCCTTCACCTACCGGGTACTGAAGCTCTACGTGGAGGGGAAGAACCCGGTGAAGGAGGTGGCCATGGCCAAGCTGTACACGTGCGACCTGGCCTGCCGAGTGGCCGACCGCGCCTTACAGGTCTTCGGTGGTTACGGGTACATGGAGGAGTATCCCCTGGCCCGGGCTTACCGGGACGCGCGCCTGGGCCCCATCGGCGGAGGCACCCGGGAGATAATGCGGGAGATAATAGCCCGCTCTTACGGGCTTTGAAAGTCCGGCCGGGAAAGAATGCCCTGGCGCTCAGGCCAGGTGGGGGTCCGGGATTAAAGGAGGGTTCCGGAGCCTGGCCCACATCCCTTTCCCGGCTGGCCTTGAGGCCTGTGGGGGCCCAGGATTAGGGGGATATGGCCTAGGGACGGACCGGGATAGTCCCCGGCCGAAACCTCCCGGCTTGATGAACTCGAGGACTCGGGGATGTGGTCCGCGAGAAGGACCAGGATAATCCGGCGTAAAGGGCGGGCCAGGAACGCGGTGGGATAAAGGGCTT
>JAPWVA010000122.1 GCA_028275245.1 Actinomycetota bacterium | reverse complement strand
TTCCGGTATGCCTGGATGGGAAAGGAGCTGGGCGGTTATCGCAGGGGAGGGTACGAGGCCTACATGGGGACGGAGGACTTCAAGAAGGGGCTGAAAAGGCTAGAGGAGATGGCGCGGGAACGTAGGACGGCGGTGGTGTGCGCCGAGCGTTTCCCCTGGAGGTGCCACCGCCGTTTCATCTCGGCGGCCCTACTGGAAAGGGGGTGGGAGGTGGTGCACGTCTTGGACAGGGGAAGGGTGTGGTCTCCTCCTCGGTAACACGGGGGCTCAAGAACGGGCCGTGGATGTTCGATTAAGGAATAGAGTCGGGGGTCTTCTTGGAGCGGGGTTCGGTCGATGGGCGCCCTGCCCTCGGCGGATAGGGCACTGGTTCTGGGGTGGATCTCATCCCTTTCGAGATTGGTGCCTTTCCGACAAGTTTTCGGCGCGCTCGGAGGCGGAGGAGGATGACCAGTTTGGACGAGGCGGTAAGGGGACCCGATGAGATGATGGCTCTCCTGGAGAGCAAGATGCCATCCAAGAAGGACCATTGGAAAAGGGTGGCTTACTACGCGGGGTTGATTGCTGGCAAGCTGGGGCTGGGCGGGACGGAAAGGGAGGCCATCACCAGGGCGGCCTCCTTCATGGACGTGGGCATGCTGGAGGTGATGGAGAGGCTAGGACGCAGCCTCGAGGAGGCCGGTGAACTGGGCGAGGAAGAGCGGGAGATACTCCGGATGCATCCTCTCTGGAGCGAGCGCATGCTTTCCCTTTACGGCTTCGATTCCCACACCCTCTCCCTGGTGCGCCACCACCACGAGTGGTGGAACGGTAAAGGCTATCCCGACGGGCTGGCCGGGGAGGAGATACCCCTGGGCGCGAGGATCCTCGGCGTGGCCGACGCCTTCGTGGCCATGACCTCCTGGCGTACTTACCGGGCCACCCTGGGGGCTAGGGAGGCCTTGAGGGAGCTTTACGCCTGCAGAGGCACTCAGTTCGACCCACAAGTGGTGAAGGTTTTCCTCTCCCTCATGACCCCCCGGGTCTACGGAATGGAAAGGGATGCGGCAGACCGGGAAGACCTTGAGCTCCTGCGGGAGATAACGGGCCTGGCCTGGGAGGATTGAGGGACATGGAGAAAGGGGGCCAGTAGGAAGGCCCTTGCCCGCCGACCTTCCCTTTCGTGGATTCCATCACCGCCCTATGTTATCTTTATGGGCGCGTACCAGACTTCGCGGCACTTTCTCGGAGGGGACGCGGTTTCGGCGGAAAGGGGAAGGATGGTAAGCAAGGCAAGATCTTCCATTTTTCCACCGCTCCGGCTTCTGCTCGCAGTGGCCCTGGTAGCTCTTTTCCTCCTGTCCGGACCGTCTTGTGGTAAGGGTTCCGGAGAGGGGTTGTTGAAGAGGCAGCTTCCCCAGAACGCCACTCCGGAGAAGATCATGCTGGAGGCCCTAAAGGCCACCGACGAGGCCAAGACTCTCTCCTACTCCTTCCAATATGCCCTGGTCATCCCTCCCTACGGGGGAAAGACTTATACCAGCGAGGTCAGGCTGGAGGGGGAGGGGCAATACGATGCCTCCAGCGGCAACGCCAAGGTCCACATCACCTGGCCGGCCTTCGAGACCGAGTTCGATTACGTGCTCTACGAGGGCAAACCTTACTTCAGGCCCAGGGACAGGGAGAAGTGGTACGAGATGCCCTCCTCTACCCAGTTCACCTTCCCCAGCATCGCTGAGCTGACCCGGGATGCCTCGGAATACATCAACAACTTCCAGAGGATCGTCCGCATGGCGGACGAGGTGGTGGGCGATAGGGACTGCTATCACATATCCCTGGCCCCCGACTTCGATACCATCCTCCAGAACGAGGATTTCATCAACATGGTCTTCCCGGAGGGTACCCTGGACGAGCAGGCCATGGAAAAGCTCAACGAGATAAAGGAGAAATTGAGGAGCGCATCGGTGAACTACGAGTATTGGATCGACAAGGAATACTTGGTGCTCAGGAAGACCCATTACAGCGTGGAACTCCAGGAGCCAGGCGACGAGAAGAACCCGCCCTTCATCATACGCCTGGCCATGACCCTCCATTTCCCTTCCTACAACGTGGAGGTGAAGATCGAGAAGCCGCAACCGGTGGCCACTTCGTAAAGCGGTGAGCATGCGAGGTTTCGGGGGGTGTTGTCCCGTGCGTTTCCACCCGGAAAGAAGCGGCAAGCGCGCCAATGTTCACCTTGTCCTCGCTGCCCTGTTCCTCCTCATACCGGGGGTTTTGGGCTGCGGCGGTGGGGGGGAGGATCCGGTGGGGACCTTCCGGGCGGCCGCCTCCACCCTGGAGGGGACCGCCACCCTGCACGCCCAGGTGGAGGGGGAGCTTTCCCCGCCTGAGGAGGAGGCGAGGACCATCCTTCCCTTCCAAGGTGATCTGTGGGTGGACGTTGCCGCGGGCGCTCTGGAGGCGAGAATGACCCTCCTGGGCATGGACCTCATGGCCCGCTACGTGGGGGGAGAGGCCTTCCTGCATTGGGGCGGTAAGTGGTTCTACCTTTCGCCGGAGGGCAGCGGTATCTTCGACCGGGACAACATCCGGTGGGCCGTCGAGGTCCTGTTCCGGCTGCCCCGTTTCCTTTCCATGGCTGATGCGGAGCCGGCGGGCGAGGGCCAGGCTGGCCAGTACAAGGTCTTTTTCCTTGACCTTCGTTTCGACTACCGGGCTTTGGCGGAGGAAGCGGAGGTGCGTGAGCTGGCCGTGGCCCTGGGGAGGGATCCGTCAGAGCTGGCCCATTGGCTGGAGGAGATGGATCCGAGGATTCGGGTGGGGGTGGATAAGAAGGAAAAGCTGTTGAGGGAGCTGCAGCTGGAATCGGACATCCGGCTGGAAGGACCCGTGAGGCTGGGCGGCGCGATAGCCCTCCCTTCCCGGGCGAGATTCCGGCTGCACGCCTTTTTCCCCGAGTTCGGCATGGAGGTGAAGGTGTCCCCGCCTTCCCAGGCGGAGCCCTTCCGGGGCCTTTAGGGACTTCTGGTAGAATAGGCGGAAAGGACGCCAGGGCTCCCCGCCTGGTCGGGACTCGGGGTTCGCCGCTGAAACACCGCCGGGTTGCCGTTCTGGCGATCAGGTATTTCCGGGACGAAGGAGAGGTCAGGCCATGTTCTTCCAAGACATGATCATGGCTCTTCAGAAGTACTGGACGGACTACGGGTGCGTCCTGGTGCAACCCTACGACGTGGAGGTGGGTGCCGGCACGTTCAACCCCGCCACCTTCCTTAGGTCCTTGGGCCCGGAACCGTGGAAGGTGGCTTACGTAGAGCCGTCCCGCAGGCCCACCGATGGAAGGTACGGAGAGAACCCCAACCGGCTCCACCAGCACACCCAATTCCAGGTGATCATCAAGCCCTCCCCCGACGACGTGCAGGACGTCTACCTCGCTTCCCTGAAGGTCCTGGGGATAAAGCCGGAGGAGCACGACATCCGTTTCGTGGAGGATGACTGGGAGTCCCCCACCCTGGGCGCCTGGGGCCTGGGCTGGGAAGTCTGGCTGGATGGAATGGAGATAACCCAGTTCACATATTTCCAGCAGGTGGGCTCCCTAGACTGCCGGCCGGTCTCGGTGGAGCTCACCTACGGGATGGAAAGACTGGCCATGTACGTGCAGGGCGTGGACAACGTGTTCGACCTGCGCTGGAACGCAGAGCTCACCTACGGCGAGCTTCAGAGGCGGTCGGAGGTGGAATGGAGCCTGTACTGCTTCGAGGAGGCGGACACCGAGATGGTGTTCCGGCATTTCGACGACTATGAGGCGGAGTGCAAGAGGCTACTGGAAAGGGGGCTGGTGCTTCCCGCCTACGATTGCGTCCTCAAGTGCTCCCACCTCTTCAACCTTCTCGATGCCCGCGGCGTCATCAGCGTCACGGAGCGTACAGGCTACATAGCTCGGGTCAGGGAAATAGCTCGGGCGGTGGCCTCCGCCTACGTGCGGCAGAGGGAGGAAATGGGTTTCCCCCTGTTGGCCGTGGAAGGGGGGAATGCCTGAATGGCCGAGGACTTGCTTTTCGAGATAGGCACCGAGGAGCTCCCCTGGGGGGCGGTGCAGGATGGCAGGGAACAGCTCAGGGAGAACGCTGCCGCCATCTTCGCCCGGGAGAGGCTGGAATATGAATCCATGGAAGTTTATTCCACACCAAGAAGGCTTACCCTCTACGTTACGGGACTGTCGGAGAGGCAGAAGGACGATGTCAGGGTCATAAGGGGTCCTTCCCGGGCCGTTGCCTTCGACGACGAGGGTAGGCCCACCCAGGCTGCGGAGGGTTTCGCCAGGTCCCGGGGTGTTAAGGTGGAGGACCTGGAGGTACGTCAGACGGAAAAGGGCGAGTTCGTCTTCGCCGTCGTCCGGGAGGAAGGAAGGCCTACCCGGGAGCTATTGCCCCGCTTGCTGGAGGAGTTGCTCCGTTCCTTCAACTTCCGCAAGTCCATGCGCTGGGGCTCCCGAGAGTTCCGGTTTGCCCGCCCGGTGAGGTGGCTGGTGGCCCTTTATGGGGAACGGGTGGTTGACTTCGAGTTCGAGGGCATCCGGGCGGGTAACGTCACCAGGGGTCGCCGGTTCATCGGTCCCAATACCATCACCCTCCGCCACCCGGGGGAATACCTGGAGGCCTTGCGGCAGGCGGGTATCCTCGCCGACCAGGAGGAGAGGAAGAAGGCGGTGAGGGAAGGCATGGAAAGGGTTGCCACCCGTGCGGGACTGGTGCCGGTCCCCGACCCGGAGACCTTCGAGGAGGTGGTGGACTTGGTGGAGGCCCCCACCGCCGTGCTGGGAGAGTTCGACCGGAGATACCTTCAGCTGCCCAATGAGGTCCTCTTCACAGCGATGCAGGAGCACCAGAGGTATTTCCCCACCCTGACCAGGGAGGGCGAGGTGGCCCCGGCCTTCATCTTCGTCCACAACGGGGACCCGGCTAGGAACGACGTGATAAGGACCGGCAACGAGAGGGTGCTTAGGGCGAGACT
>JAPWVA010000121.1 GCA_028275245.1 Actinomycetota bacterium | reverse complement strand
CGCCCAGGCTTGCCAGGGATTCCACCAACTCCCTCTGGCGAGGGGCTCGGGACGGGATCCTCGCCAGGGCTTCTGGCGGATCGAGGAGGAGCCTCACCCTCTCCAGTGGCTTTCTTGCCCTTCCTGGGGGTAGAAAGAGTCTCACCGCAGAGGCTAGGGGACAAAGGTACCTCCGGGAGATCCACCGGCAGAGTTCCACGGCCTTATCGTCCAAGATCGGAGGCTCTTCTATTATCCCTTCCAGGGGTTTAATAGCCGCGGGTTCCACGTCCCCCGGCGGTTCACCGCGAAGCCCTATGACGTATCCCACCTGTAGGGAGCGGAGGAGCGGGACCAGCACGGCGCTGCCCACCTCTACCCTCTCCTGCCAATGGTATGGCACCAGGTAGGTGAGGGGCCTGTCCAGTTGCCGGGCGGGTATGTCCACTACCACCTCGGCGAAGAGCTCCCGTCCGCCCAATTCCCCGTTTTCACCTCGCTCCAGGTCCTTGCCGGGATGACCACCGGCCCAGCGCCCCAACGGCACGGGCGACCCCGGGCTCCGACAGGGGAATTATAGAGTTGGCCGGGGACAGGACAGGGAGGGAAGGCAGGTTCCCCGGTTATTGTGGTCCCTCCCGCTCAGAACCACTGGATCAGAGGGAAGGATGTAGAGAGATTATGAGGCAGACGGCCAGGGCGCAGGAGGCCAGTACTGCGGCATAGGGGATTCCCCGGGACCGCGACAATCTGCATACCGGTATATCCCGGGGGGAGGGATCTTCTTCCCCCCGGCAGAGGCGTTTTTCTGGGACGCCGATCACCCTCAGGGTGGCCGATATCCCCATCTGAGGCAATCCCGGAGATGGTTCGAGTGCCTCGCTTCTCGTTCCTGGGTCCATACTAGGTCGATCACCACGGCGATCGGAGCGATTCCTATGGCGGGTAAATGGTTTTCCCTTCATCGGGCAGGAGTTGCCGGTTCCTTTTCGGGAGCGTAGTAAGCGCATAGAATGCGGGATGAGGGCGGGAACGGCGACGATGCCACCCGCCGCCGCTCCCGCCATGAAGGAGAACCATAGTATGCGGGGTCCGGTGATGGCGCCGATGGCAGCCAGGGTCTTCACATCGCCTCCCCCCAACATCCCGGCGGCGAAAAAGGGAAGCAGGATGACAAGGCCCAGGGCCATGCCCGACAAGGAGTCCTTGATGCCTTCCCAGCCCCTCAGTGACTGGATGACTACTCCCAGGAACATGCTGGACAGGACCAGCCGGTTGGGGATCCTGCGTTCCCGAAGGTCGTATAGGATGACCGCCGCGCAGAACGGGGCAAGCAAAGCGATGGATGCCGGCGCCATTTCTTTCACCGTCCCCTCACTTGAAAGCTGTCATCAGCTTGTTAAAGATCCCGTCGAACAACTTCTTTATGATTCCACTGCTTCCCGCCCAGGAGATGAGAATGCCCGCAATGGCGGCGGCGCCGAGGATCACCAGGGCGTATTCCGCAGTGGTCTGGGCGCTCTCGTCTTGGATGAGGCGCAGGATGGTGTCCACGTTCCCTCCTTTCCTCGATTTCACTCCTTTGTGCTTTCGGGTTCTTTGGGGCTTTCATCCGCATGGAGATGGGCATCGGGCAGCGTTTCCTCTTTCACCTTCCCTTATGCATCACCTCCTTTCCCTTGGCCCACGCCCCGGTAGCGAGCTACCGCCAGGCATCGATCCGGTAGAGGGATATCCAGGTCTATTGGGCATCGGGCAGCGTTTCCTCTCCCACCTTCCCCTACGCATCACCTCCTTTCCCTGCGTTTTCGGTTGAAAGGAAAGGCCACTCTTCCATCTCGCCTCTCTTCCATCTCTGCCATCTGTGTTCCTACTCAACCTTCAATGGGACGCTGCAACGGGGTCCATCGCCCGTCCTGATACCTTCTCTGCCGAACCTGGGGTCGTAATCCCGGGACTTTTGTTCTCCTTTCATGGACCCCGTTGTGTGAAGCCAAGTATGATACTCCCCAGCGTGAATATCAGGAAGGAAGGCAAGATAAGGAAAACGAGAGGGAACAGGATGGCCAGTGAGGCCCGCGCCGCCCTTTCGCGAAGCCGCGTCCTTCTTCTGGATTTCATCTCGCTAGCCAAGCTATCCAGCAGCTCGGACACGGAGGCTCCTTGTTCCTCGGCCCGGTCAAGGACCCTCGCCACCCGGCGCAAGTCCGGAAGCTGGTGCCGCTTCAGTTCCTCCAGGGAGCCGGAAAAGCTCTCCCCCAACTTGAGTCTTTCCACGGCGCCGGTCACCGCTTCCCTGAGGTAGGGATCCTGGATGCATTCGGGGAGGCACCGAAAGGCCGACTGCACGCTCATCCCGGAAAGGCAGAGCACCGCCAGTAGGTCCACCATCTCGGGGATCTCCCTGGCCATGGCCAAAAGACGCTTGCTCTCCTTCCTTTTGGCCAGAAAACGCGGGACTTTTTTGCCCATGACCATAAGTACGACGATTCCTGCGGCTGCGAGAGGAAAGGGCATCTTGAGGAGGAAGATAGTGAGAAGGATCATGGAGACCGCGAGGGAGGCGGAGCCGGCGAACCCACGATGGATCACGAGGCTTCCTGCGAGCCCTCCTTCCTCGAGGCGGTTGCTTATGAAGGACCGGCAAACCTTCAAGATCCCGCCCCGAGAGCGTTCTTTTCCGGTCATCCCGTCCTTGCCTACGGCGACATCCAAACCCAGCATACTCTCTATGACCGATCTTTCTTGCCTTCTCACGCCCCGATATAATGTTAGGAAGAAGATGGAAATTCCTACCGACAGGGAAAACAACCATGGGATCAAGGCAATCCACCCCTTTCGTCTTGCTTCATGCTCTCTCCAGGTCGACGATCCTCCTCACCGCCAGGAATCCTGCCAGGTTCATGCCTAGGGCCAGTGCCCCCAAGAGATTACCCAGGGGGGTGAGAAGGAGTGGGGACACGGAGCGGGGATTGGTGGAGGCCTGGAGGAGGAGGAATACCCCGGGAAGCGCGGATACCAGGTAGCCGGAGGCCCGACTCTGGGCGGTCATGGCCTCCAGTTCCCGCCTTATGTCCCTCGACTCGGATATCTTGTCCCGGAGCCGCTCCAGGATCCTTGGTATGTCGCCACCCTTGGCGTGGAGGAGCACCAGGGTCCGGCAAAGAAGCCGCAATGATTGAGAACTTGTGATTTCCGCCAGGCGGCTTAGCGAGGTCTCGGGAGATTCCCCCATTTTCAATGCCATGACCGCAGGACTTATCTCCTGCCTTAATTCTTCCTCCACGTCCTCCAGGGAAAGCTCCAGGGCCTGGGAGAGGGAATTCCCCGCCCTCAGAGATTGGCTGAGGCTGTCCAAGAGGTCCGTCACCTGTTCCTCCAACAGGGCAACTCTCTTAATAACTGATCGCTTGGCCAATGTCCTCTTGGTTATGGCGGCGCCAACGGGTACCAGTAAGGCGGGAAGAGGATTTCCCCTTAAAAGGAAAGGTAGAGCCATGAGGGCCGCAACAGGAAGAGGCCACCGGTCTTGGTTCTTGGCAAGCTTTCCCCACAGGCGACCTAAGAGTTTCAAGGTTTCTCCCCCTTCGCCTTTCCCCCCTCCTGCAGGCAGGGGACAAAGGTGCGATAGGAGCCGCTCTGCCTTCTTGGCCCTCATATGCTTTCCCAGAAAATGCCAGCTTAAGAGTAAAAACATCGTAGTTGTCAGGAATCTAACCACCGTAGCCAAGGCGGCATCCACGGATCTCCTCTCCTTTCCAGGACATGGTGCTTGAGCCTGGGTGGCGTGCTTTCAGTCCGCTCCGCCCGGTGTAAAGGCGCCGGCCTTCCGGGTAGGTCCTTTCGGGGCGGGAAATAACGGCATCACCCTTCCTACCGTGGAGGGTTAACACCTCGCCCCCTTCGGTGATCACCGAGACCTCCGCCACCCTTCTTTTTCCGTCCGGGCCCCTTTCCAGATGTACCAGGATTTCCAGGGCCCTTAGGATCTGCTCCCTCACCGATTCCGGTGGAAGGCCCAGACCGGCCATCAGTGCCATGGTCTGGAGGCGGTTTATCGCATCGTAGGGTGAGTTGGCATGCACCGTGGTCATGGAACCTTTGTGGCCCGTGTTCAGGGCTTGCAGGAGGTCCATGGCCTCAGGGCCCCTCACCTCCCCGATGATGATGCGATCAGGTCTCATGCGCAGTGAGTTCCGCAACAGGTCCCTCATGGTCACCTCCCCCTTGCCCTCCAGGTTGGGAGGACGGGTTTCCAGGGGTATGACGTGAGGCTGGAGCAGCCTGAGCTCGGCAGCGTCCTCTAAGGTGATGATCCGCTCGCCCGGGTCTATGTAAGCGGAGAGGGCATTGAGCAGGGTGGTTTTTCCCGAACTGGTTCCCCCGGAGATGAGGATGTTCCTTCTTTCGGTCACGCATCGGGAAAGGAACTCCGCTTCCTCGGGATCCAGGGTTCCGGCTTCCACCAGCTCTTCCAGGGTGAGGGGCCTTTTCCTGAACTTCCTGATGGTGATTACCGGCCCGATGAGGGAGAGGGGCGGTAGTATGACGTTCACCCTGGAACCGTCGGGGAGCCGGGCATCCACATAAGGAGATGCCTCGTCCACATGGAGGCCCAGGGGACCTATGATCCTGTCGATTATCCTGAGGATTTCCCCCTCGCCGAGGACGAGGTCGATGCGGCGGAGTTTCCCTTCCTCTTCCACGTAGACCCCCTTCGGGCCATTCACCATCACCTCGGTGATCCTTTCGTCCTTCACCAAAGGTTCCAGGGGACCGAGACCGAAGAGGTCGTCCATGAGAAGGCCCACCAACGCCTCCATTTCTCCAGGGGCGAGGACGTAATCCTCCTCCCAGATCACTTCTCGGGCGGCCCTCCGCACGGTGCGCAAGGCCTCCGACGGGTTGGAGAGGAGGGCGGTGAAGCTCTCGTCTTTTGGGATCTTCTCCCTCACCTTTTCCTTGACGGATAGATAGAGCGTCTTATCCATTTAAAATCGCCTCCCCCATTGTTGTTTCGATTCTCGAGATTTT
>JAPWVA010000120.1 GCA_028275245.1 Actinomycetota bacterium | reverse complement strand
CACGGGATCAACGGCATGTGCGGCCAGTCGCACTGCGTCTGGATTCTCGGGAAATAAGGGGTGAGGGCACATGGGTAAAAGGGTAGGCATCATAGGAGTCGGCCAGACCCATCACGCCTCCCAGAGGCTAGACGCCTCCGGCGTGGAGCTCATCGCGGAGGCGGTAACCAGGGCCCTGGACGACGCCGAGATCACCATCAAGGATATCGACGCCGTGGTCATAGGTAACATGGACCACTTCGAGAACATCAACTACGTAGACATGTGGGCGGTGGACGGCCTGGGAGCGGTCATGAAGCCGGTCTTCAAGGTCACCACCGGGGGTACTACCGGCACCACCATCGCCGCCTGCGCCTTCTACACCGTGGCCTCTGGCCTGTTCGACGTGGTCTTGGCGGTGGGATGGGAGAAGAACTCCGAGTCGGACACCCAGGCGGCCATAGCCACCTGCTCCAACCCGGTGCTGGAGAGGGACTTCTTCGCCGGAGCCATCGGCCCTTTGGCCACCGAGTACAGCATGTACATGAAGGCCTACGGCGCCACCGAGGAGGATGCCGCCATCGTAGCGGCCAGGGAGAGGAACAACGCCCTCAACAACCCCTACGCCCACGTGCGCCAGGCGGTGACGGTGGAGGACGTGCTGAAATCCCCCATGCTCTCCTATCCCATCAAGTTCCTGGACATGTGCCCGAGGTCAGACGGGGCCTGCGCCGTCATCTTCGCGGTGGAGGAGAAGGCGAAGAAGCTATGCCCCAAGCCGGCGTGGATCCATGCCTCAGTGGTGAGGCATGATTACACCCACTTCGGAGACCTGGAGTGGACCTTCATGCCCACCTTGGAGCGGGCCTCCGCCGAAGCATACAAGATGGCCGGGATCACAAACCCGCTCAAGGAGTTCGACGTGGCGGAGCTATACCTGCCCGCCTCCACCTGCGGGGTCAAATGGATGGACAGCCTGTGGTTCTGCGACCACGGGGAAGCCCCGAAACTGATCCGCAAGGGTGTGTTCAATATGGACGGTGAGCTCCCGGTGAACCCCTCAGGGGGCGTCATCTGCACCAACCCTATCGGAGCCACCGGCCTCATCAGGGTGGGTGAGGCTGCCTGGCAGATAATGGGAAAGGCTGGGCCCAGGCAAGTGGAGAACGTCCGCCGGGCCCTGGCCACCGGCTTCGGGGGTTGTAGCTGGTCTGATGTGATGATACTGGGAGCGGACCTGCCGTGAGGAGGTGCGGAACATGATTAAGAGGCTAGGAATATACGAAGACAAAAGGAAGAGGACCCACACCCCCGAGGGGTACGAGTTGCTGACCCACAGCTCGGGCCCGATCTCCTACGACTTCAACTGGCACCTGGGGTACTACTGGACCTACTTCTTACAGGGGCTGAAGGAGAAGAAATTCCTGGCCACCAAGTGCCACCAGTGCGGCCGGGTCTACATGCTTCCCCGCCAGGTCTGCGGCCGGTGCTTCGTGGAGATGAACGAGTGGGTGGAGGTGGGACCCGAGGGCGTCCTTGAGGGGTTCACCATCGTCCGTTTCCCCTACGTGGACCCCAACCACGGGGGTATGAAGGAGGTCCCTTTCACCAGCATCTGGGTGAAGCTCGACGGGGCTGACACCCGGATGATGCACTACTGCAACGAGCACGACGAGACCAAGCTCGAGGTGGGAATGAGGATGAGGGCGGTCTGGGCCGAGGAGAGGAAGGGAAGCATCCACGACGTGGCCTACTTCGAGATCGTGAAATAGCACCGGGAATCCCATTCCCCCAAGGCGGCCGGAGGACGGCCGCCTTTCCTTTAAGGAAATGCCACCAGGTACGGCAAGCCTGCAAAGCTCACCTTCCTGTTCAATGTGAACGGTTTATGTTGACGCTTCCTCCGATTTTGTATACATTTCGGATAAGGCTGTCGGCTCCGGAAAAGGTCCCAGCGGGGGCGTAGCTGGGACACCATCACATAGCGGAGGGCTAAGATGGAGAAAATCTGGCTTAGACATTACGATTATTTCGTTCCGGAAAGCATCCGTTATCCCGAGATCCCACTCTACCAAATACTGGAACTTACTTGCGTCCGATACGACGATGCCGTGGCTACCGTGTTCTTCGACCAGAAGATGACCTACGGGCAATTGAGAGACCACGTGCGTCGCCTCTCGGCGGCACTGCGGAGCATGGGGGTGAGCAAAGGAGACCGCGTAGCCATCATGCTACCCAACTCACCCCAGTTCATCATCTCCTACTATGCCGTACTGGAGGCTGGGGCCACGGTGGTGAACATCAGTCCCCTCCACGTGGAAAGGGAGTTGGAGTACGAGTTCAATGACTCGGGCTCCGAGACCCTCATCTACCTCGACCTCTTCGACGCCCGCATCCAGGCGGTTAAGGACAAGACCCCTTTAAAGCGGCTCATCGTTTCCAGCATCACGGACTACATGGAGTCTCCCACTTCCCCCTCGGTGCCCAAGTCCACCGATACCTACCACTTCCGGGAGGTCATCGAGGAGTCCTCCCCGGACCTCCCCGTGGAGGACATCGACCCCCGCGAGGACCTGGCCGCCCTCCAGTACACCGGGGGGACCACTGGCCTGCCCAAGGGCGTGATGCTCACCCACTTCAACCTGGTGGCCAACGCCTTCCAGTGTTCCTTCTGGGCCAGGGAGTTCGTGGAGCGCGGGAAGGACGTCTACCTCGACGTCATCCCGTTCTTCCACTCCTACGGGCAGACGGTGGGGATGAACAACGCCATCCTAAACGCCGCCGCCATGGTCCTCATCCCCCAGTTCGAGATAAACCTGATGCTCCAGGCCATCCAGAAATACAGGCCCAACTTCTTCCCCGGGGTGCCCACCCTCTACGTAGCCATCCTTAACCATCCCGAGGCACTGAAATACGGAGTGGACAGGATAAGGCTCTGTAACTCGGGCTCCGCACCCCTGCCGGTGGAGGTGCACCGCCGCTTCAGTAGGATATCCGGGGGGATCTTCATCGAGGGATACGGCCTCTCCGAGGCCTCCCCCGTCACCCACTCCAACCCCATCATCGGCAAGAAGAAGGTGGGCTCAATAGGGATCCCTTTCCCGGACACCGAGGCCAAGATAGTAGATGTGGAGACGGGGAAGCAGGAGTTGGGGTTCAACGAGCCAGGCGAGCTCATAATCAGGGGACCCCAGGTCATGAAGGGCTACTGGAACAAGCCGGAGGAGACCGCCCAGACCCTGCGCGACGGCTGGCTATATACCGGCGACATCTGCACCATGGACGAGGACGGCTACTTCTACGTGGTGGACCGTAAGAAGGACATGATCATAGCGGGCGGCTTCAACATCTACCCGCGCGAGGTGGACGAGGTCCTCTACGAACATCCCAAGGTGCAGGAGGCGGTGACGGTGGGCATCCCCGACGAGTACCGGGGGGAGACCGTGAAGTGCTACGTGGTGCTGAAACCAGGGGAGCAGGCCACCGAGGAGGAGATCATCGCCTGGTGCCGGGAGAGGCTGGCCGCCTACAAGGTGCCCCGCATGGTGGAGTTCCGGGATTCCCTTCCCAAGACCATGGTGGGCAAGGTGCTGCGCCGGGCCCTCCGGGAGGAGGAGATGGCCCGGCGGAAGCAGGAGGGCAAATGACCTAGGGTATCCCGTCCACAACCCCCCATGAAAGGGAGCTCTTGGAACGAGAAGGGCGGCCGGGTAGATGACTCAAGGCCAGGCTGGGCATGGGGATGTGGCGCACCTCAGGAAAGGGGAAAGGACGAGTTCGCCCTGGACTCCGACTATGCCATATTCGGCGCACTCTCAGGAAAGGGGAAAGGACCCGCTTAAGTCAAAGAAGGTGGGGTTCATCACCTATGCCCGGAAACCCCCCCACGCCTCGCGCACGGCAAGTGTGGGAAGGGCCAACAAGAAAAGGTTAGAGGAAAAGGAGGGAAGATGTCCGAGGTCTACTTCGCCAACACCAGGTGCCGTCCCAACCGGGGCATGCTGCACAAGCTGAGCGAGCTCAGCTCCCGGGTAGGGCTCCGTGAGGTGATCCAGGAAAGGGACATAGTGGCCGTCAAGACCCATTTCGGGGAGGCGGGAAGCACCGCCTTCGTGCCGGTGATGTACGTGCGCACCCTGGTGGAGGAGGTGAAGAAGGCCGGGGGTAGGCCCTTCGTGACCGACTCCAACACGCTTTACGTGGGAGGCCGGGCCACCGCCATCAACCACCTGCGCACCGCCGCGGCCAACGGCTTCACCATGGAGACAGTGGGAGCCCCCATCATCATAGCCGACGGGCTCAAGGGTCACGATTTCGTGGAGGTGGAGATCGAGGGAGAGATACTGAAAAAGGTCAAGATCGCCTCCGCCTTCGTCCAATCCGACGCCTACGTGGTCATATCCCACCTCACCGGGCACGAGTTCATGGGCTTCGGCTGCGCCATCAAGAACGTGGGCATGGGAATGGGCAGCCGCGGGGGCAAGCAGCAGATGCATTCCGACATCAAGCCGGCGGTGAACCGGGATCGCTGCACCGGCTGCGGGCAGTGCATCAAGTGGTGTCCGGCCGGGGCTATCACCTTGCTGGAGAAGGAGAAGAAGAAGGTGGCCCGGATCGACCGGGAGCTGTGCATGGGTTGCGGTGAATGCACCATCATGTGCTTCAAGGGGGCCATCCAGGCCAGACTCACCGGCGTCCTGGAGAACTCCCAGAAGAAGGTGGTGGAATACGTCATGGGCGCCCTTAAGGAAAAGGAGAACAAGGTGGTGTACTTCAACTTCCTCATCAACATCACCCCCGACTGCGACTGCTGGAACTATAGCGACGCCCCGGTGACGGAGAACATCGGCATCCTGGCCAGCCGGGACATCGTGGCCATCGACCAAGCCAGCCTGGACCTGCTCAATGAGAGGGCCGGCAGGGACGTATACCGAGAGCTTTACCCCAACGTGGATTATGCCCGCCAGATCGAGTATGCCGAGAGGATGGGCCTGGGGACCCGGGAATACCGATTGATCAGCATCGACGATTGAGGCCCCGCAA
>JAPWVA010000119.1 GCA_028275245.1 Actinomycetota bacterium | reverse complement strand
AACTATAAACTATTCTGGGAGAGGGTTCACTTCCCCGCCCTTACCGGTCCCCCTAATCTGGAAGCTCCAACCTCCCATCGGCTACCTTCAGCAGGTGCCCGGTCAACTCTCCGCTCAACATGCGGAGTTCGAAGGCGTTCAAGTAGGTATCGGCAGAGCGGTCGAATAGGATGCGGGCGCTGGAGGGGAACTCCTCGTCTCCCCTCCACAATATCACCAGCAAGGGAAGTCGGGGAAACGTGGGTATCACCACTCCCAGGTCGCCCTGCTCCACCACCCTACCGCCCAGTGCCAAGGCCGACTGCCGGAGCCCCTCCAGATCCCCGGAGAATCGGGAAAGTAACCGCTCCTCCACCGTCTCCTGAAAGCTCTTGACGTAGAAGAGCCCATCTTTTAGCTCCCGGTAGGGGATCCACTGCTGGGCCAGGGGCTTCGCCCGGGCCTTGGACAGGTATATGAGCGAAAGCAACCTCATCACGTATGAGGTGAGGAAGGCGGGGCCCTCGAAATCCAGGTCGGGATGGGAAATCAGGACCTCCCACCGATATACAGGCAGGCGGAAACGGCCATCCTCGAATACCACCCCTGCCGTCTCCGCTATCTCCCACGGGTCCCTTTCCCGCAGGACTCGGGAGGGTTCGGCGAAGGGGTCTGAGGATACCTTCTTTTCCTCCCCGCCTTCCATGTCCCTTCCCTCCAGTCTGACTTAGGGAGTCGAGACCTTCTACCTCGCCGTCTCCCGGGAACCAGGGACTGGTGGTAGTATATCCATCCGCAAGGCAGGCCGGAACAAGTTCAGACTCCCCTGACCTCCACCGGTACGTAGGATGAGAGCCGCCGGGCCCATTCCCATAGCTTCTCGGGAGGATAACCTTCCCTACCCCTCCAATCCGGGTCCAGGGTTTTCTCTCCCCGGAATGCCTGCAAAACCAGCTTCTTCCCTCCCTGGGCGAGGGCCGCCAGGGCCTTCAAGTCCTCCTCCTCCACCAACCCTGGGGCCACGGTACAACGGAACTCATGTTCCCCTCCCCATTCCAGGATAAGCCGGATGGATTCACTTATCCTCTTCGCCAGCAGGTCCACCGGGAAGGGGCGACGCACCACCAGGGGATAGCGCTCCAGTGAGGTCTTGAGGTCCATAGCCACGAAGTCCACCAGCCCCTTCTCCAGGAGGCACCGGAGAACCTCCGGGCGGGAACCGTTAGTGTCCAGCTTCACCCCCAACCCCGCTCTTTTCAACCTGCGACATAGCTCCGGCAGGTCTTGGTAGAGGGTGGGCTCCCCGCCCGTGATCACCACCCCGTCCAGCCATCCCTCCCGCTCCCGGAGGAAGGCCTCCAGCTCTGACCAGTAAAAGCCCCCTTCCTCCTGGGGCTCCACCAGCTCGGGGTTGTGGCAATAAGGGCAGCGGAAGTTACAGCCGGACACGAAGAGGACTGAGGAGATGCGCCCTGGCCAGTCCAACATACTGGCCGGGAGCAATCCGTACAACCTTTCCAGGAAGAAATCCCTCAGGGTCTCCTTCACGATGCACCGGGAAGGCGGGTCTAGGTTTTCCGAAGCCCTGTCCCCGCCCCTCCCACTCACCTCCATCACCGTCTCAGTTGTGGAGGTACGCTGCGATCTCGGAGGGCGAGGGAACGGTGCACCTCCAGGCCCGGATCTCCCTGCCCTCTTCGTCCACCAAGACCACAGAGGGGGTGCAGAGGACGCCGTAATAGGCAGCCTCGGCCAACCCCACCGGGTCATCCAGGTCGTAGATCTCCACTTCCCGGAACCTTCCCGCCACCTCCTTGGCAGCAGGGCACTTGGGACAGTCCGCCTTGACGAAAACCTTGAGGTGTTCCATGGTTCCGACCTCCTTTCCCCTGCCTGAACCATGCAGCGGGCCCGGAAAGTCCCAGAAGCGGGGCTCCCGCCAGCGCTCGCCGAAGCAAGAGGGCTCCCGGTAGAAGGCGTCAGGCTCCTCTGGCCTGCCGCAGATCCCCTTCGCCCCTCCTGCCCATGCCTCGTACCAGCCTCCCGTTGAGGTCCGTCCTCACCCGGTCCCGGAGCTCACCCAGCTTCCCCTTGTTCCAGGTGCTGATCTTGGAGAAATACCCCACGATGCGGGTGATACCGTACACATCCCCTTCCCCACAGCGGGGGCAGGTCTCGTGCAGCCCCCGGGAAGTGGTGCGGCAGGTGTTGCAGACGGTGAACTCCGGGGAAAAGGCTATCTGGGAGGCCTGGGTCTGGTAGAACGTCTTGATGACGAAGTTCTTTATGGATGCTGGGTCCGGCTCATGCTCCCCCAGCCAGATGTGAATTATGGCGCCCGCCTCGATGAGGGGGTGAAAGAGGCTCTGCTTCTTAACCCGCTCGATGTAGTCGATGGGCGCCTCCACGTTGAGGTGCACGCTGTTGGTATAGTAGTACTCCCCCGAGGCCAGGTCGCCCTTGATCACCCTGGAAGCCTGCTCCGGGTAATACTTCATGTCCAGCTTGGCCAGCCGATAACCGCTGGATTCCGCCGGCGACTCCTCCAGCACCAGGTTGATGCCGTATTTCTCCGAGAGCTTCTTGCACAGGAGGTGCATGTGGGCCACCACCCTAAGACCGAACTTCAGAGCCCGCTCCGACTCGTGCAGCTGCTCGCCAGTGTGGTACTGGACCATTTCGTTCAGTCCCAGCAGCCCCGCCAGATAAGTGAGCCTCTCCATTCGGAGGTAGGGCTCGCCGTCCTTGCTGTCGCAGAGAAGGGAGAGCGGTCCTTTTACCCCCAGTTTCAGCAATCCTGCTATGAAGTCCCTCTTTTGGAGGTGGGCCTTGACCACCAATTCCATGGCCTTCTCTAGCTCGTGAAAGAGGATCTCGTCGGACCCGTTGGCCTTGTAAGCGATGCGCGGCAAGTTGATGGTGATGTTCTGCAGGGCGGTGAAGCGCATCTTCTCGGGGGTCATGGCCTCCTCCAGGTCCTTTTCCTTCAGCTTTAACTTGAGCCTACAGCACTGGGACACGGTTACCTCGTCCCCCCTGTCGAAGACGAAGTAGGTTATGCCCTGCCGGGAGGCCACGCGGCAGGCCAGGTCCAGGAATTCCTCGTGGCCGGGGGTGCGGAAGAAGTCCTCGTTTATGTGGAGGAGGGGCTTGGGGAAGACGAAGGTCTTGCCCATGGCGTCCCCCTCGAGGTAGACCTCGAACAGGGCCCAGAGGAAGGTCTGGGCCTCCCTTTCGTAATCACCGTAGGGCTTACCGGTGTAGACGCCCCCGGGCCCTATGGCCGGGGTATTGCGGAAGTGGTGAGGTATGTTCCAGTAGAGGTTGAAATCGGTGAAGACCACCTGGCTTCCCCGGGCCCCCGCTAGCTGGTTGAACTCGTATATGAGCATCTGGGCCAGTTGCTTGATGCGGGGGTAGTCCAGCCCCACCAGGTAGGGGGCGAAGAACATGTTCACCGCTTCCCACCCGATGGCCCCGGCGTAGTGGGACTGGAGGGTGGAGGCCATCTTGACCATGTGCCCGATGAGCACCTCGGGGTGCTTGGCCGGCCGGGAGGTGGAGGTGATGTTGGGGAGGGAGAGCCCGTATTTCTTGATGTAATCCAGGCTGTGGCCTCCGCAGTTATGGCTGAAGATGCCATCGGCCACCAGGGTGCCGGTGTCGGTGGTCACGTCGTATATGTATACATCCAGCACCTCCACCGGCTGCACCAGCACCACCCTCCTGGCGGCGGGGGACCCGGTCCGCTGCCCGGTTCCCGAAGACCGCCGGGGCGACTTCGCACCGCCCGCCGGGGATGCCTCTGCCACCAGCTCCCGCGCCCGCTGGTGGGCCAAGAGCAAGTCCAGGGAGGTGAACCTCAACTTGAAGGAAGAGCCACAGGACCCCAACATGCGGGTGAGGTCAATACTGGTAAGCCTGGAGGTGTCCACCGCCTCCAGCTCCTCCCCCACCTCTACCTCGGCGGCAGGCTTGATACCGACGGCGGTGATGACCGGATGGTCCCAGGTGACCAGGGTGGATCGCCCGTCCTCCAGGGCGATGAAGACCATCTGTTTTCCCAGCCGGTCCTTCTTGACCAAGCGGCGTACCCGGGTCCATCCTTCCCGGTCCAGGATCTCCAAGTTCTCCGGGTACTTCACCCTCACCCCAGGCTCGGGGACGGTCTCCCCGGGGAAGAGGTGGTAAAGCTGTTCCATGGTGGTGGTGAAGGAGAGGGGGGAACCGGACAGCCTCCAGTGCACCACGGTGTCACCGGCATAGGAGTAGGGGCGGATGATGAAGCCCAAGTCGTGCAGGTGGATGTCCCCCACCATGTGAGCCCGGGCCACGTCCTCGGAGAAGACCTTGCGCAAGGCGAACTCCTTCAAGATGGCCTCGGCCAGGGTGAGGTTGATGGACTCTGGGTTGTGGGTGGTGTTGCTGTTCTCCTTGTTGGGATTGGTGATGATCTGTTCCACGTCGTACATGGGAAGGCCCAGGTGGGAATGCTTCTGGTGCATGGTGCCCAAGCCTCTCTCCAGGAGCTCCAGGTCCACCAGCTCCCGGATGATGGAGGTGGTGACGGTGGTGAGGTTGCTGCGGACTATCCTCTCCTCCACCCGGTCAGCGATCTCCCGGGCCAGCTCCTCGGAGGCGTTGGCCTCCAGGATGAGGGATCTCACGATCTTCTCCTTGTCCCAGACGTTGATCTCCTCCTTGGAGGAGGTGCTCACCAGCAAGGCGATGTCGGTGGTATCCTCCGCCGTCTCACGACGCTTGAGCACCCATATCTGGTGGGATCCCTCCTCCTTTACGGGTCGGATTTTCCCTTCCCCTGGCGCCTCGTCCTTCCTTTTCAGGGCCTCTCCAGACATGGCCATCCCCCTTATCCCTCTTCTTCCTTCTCCTTCCTTTCCTTCTTCTCCAGCAGTTGGCCCAGCTCCAGCTGGAACTCGGTGATGTCCTTGAAATCCTTGTAAACCGAGGCGAACCTGAGGTAGGCCACCTCGTCCAGATCCTTGAGCTTCTTGAGAACCAGCATGCCTATGAGACTGGAGTGGACCTCCTTCTCCC
>JAPWVA010000118.1 GCA_028275245.1 Actinomycetota bacterium | reverse complement strand
GATCCGCCCGGCACTCGTTCAATCCGCACCACCTTTTACTCCGCTGATAGGTCTTAGCCCGAGCTTTCGCTGACCCCCTCCCGGTTACGCTTTTTCCTCCTATAGATTGCACGGCACGACACCGCCATGAAGAGGTTTCGCTGACCCTCCCAGTAATGCTTTTTCTCTTGGTGCGCCATATCCCTTTTCCTTGAAGGGGAGGTCCGGGTGTGAAAGAATATCCTGCTGGTGGCTCTGGGCCACCCCGGAAAGACTAGGGAGGCAAGGAAATGCTTGTGGATATACACGTGCACACCATGGTCTCCTCTCCCTGTTCCCAGATAGATCCCCTCAACCTGGTGGATTACGCGGCCCGGATGGGACTGGACGCCGTATGCGTCACCGAGCACGAGGAGATGGAGGGGGCGGAGGTCGCCCGGGATCTGGGGTTGAGGAGGGGTTTCCGGGTTTTCCGAGGAGTGGAGGTTTACACGGAGTTCGGGGACATGCTGGTGTTCGGGCTTTACCGCCCGCGCTTTCCCTGGAAGATGGAGTTCTCTGAGCTGATTCGTGAGGTGAGGTCGGCGGGAGGCGCCATAATCCCGGCCCATCCTTGCAGGTCAGACCGGGGCTTCTTCGAGAGGTTGGGAGACGAGAAGGCTGGCTACCTCCTGGGCAACGTGGACGCGCTGGAGGTCTTAAACGGTGGGAACACCCCCGAGGCTAACCGGCTCGCCATGGCGGTGGCGGAGAAGTACGGTCTACCGCAGGTGGGAGGGAGCGATGCCCACCTGCTGGTCCAGGTGGGCAGGTGCGTGACCCTGTTCGAGAGGGAGTTCGACACCGAGGAGGAGCTGGTGGAGGAAATAAGAGCGGGAAGGTGCCGGCCCTTCTACGCCCACCAGTTACCCGAGTTGGGGAGGGCGGGGGCGTGGCGACCGGCGGCCCGCGGGAGCGGTGGAGGCGGGGTGGTGCCGGATTGATGATCGTGGACATGCACGTACACACCAACCTGGGCTCCATATGTTCCCAGCTGGGCCCGGAGGAGCTCATCTCCCGGGCCAGGGAGCTGGGGCTCCATGCCGTCTGCGTCACCGAGCACCACTCTCACCGGGGAGCCGACCGCATGGTGGAGTTGGCCAGGGGTAGCGGGTTTCCCGTGTTCAGAGGGGTGGAGATATACACCGAGCTGGGGGACATGCTGGTGTACGGGCTGAAGAGGGATACCCGCTACCACCTCACCACCTTCCGAGAGCTCTTGCAGATGGCGGAGGAGGACGGCGCCTTGATAGTCCCCGCCCATCCCACCAGGGGATGGGACCAGAAGCATCCCCACCAGCACGTGTTCCCGCGAGAGCTGGTGGGCAAGGTGGCGGCCATCGAGACCTTGAACGGCGCCAACACGGAGAGGAGCAACCTCTGGGCCGTGCAGGTCGCTCGCGAGCTGGGGTTGCCGGGGCTGGGGGGAAGCGACGCCCATTCCGCCTGGCAGCTGGGAAAGTGCGTTACCGTCTTCGAGAACTGGATAGAGGACGAAAAGCAGCTCCTGGAGGAGCTGCGGGAGGGAAGGTTCTACGCCGCCTACCTCAAGGACCTCGAGGTTGCCCATCCACCCCTTGAAAGGCCCCGCGATTGACCGGAAGGAAGCCTATGGGATTCTAGAATCGCTCTTTCCCCCTCCTTTTGCCCCTCATCTTCGCGCAAGGCCACAGGCCCGGAGAAGCTCCACCACGCCCGGGGCATTCCCCAAGTGCATCAGGTGCAGGCCTGCCAGCCCGGGGAGCTGCAGGAGGGAATGAACTATCTCGCAGGCCAACTCCAGGCCTGCCCCAGCGGGATCCGGGGAAAGGGAGAGCTCCCTGGCCAGCGATGGGGGAAGGTGGATGCCAGGCACCCGGGCCATGTGGCGGGCCATGCCGGCTGAGTGCACCAGGAGGACCCCCGCCAACAGGGCGGTTCGTCCGAGCATAACGCGGTGGGCCTGTAGCCAATGGGCGAAGGCCGCCACGTCGAAAACGGGTTGGGTGACCAGGAAGTCCACACCCGCATCCAGCTTCGCCGCCAGCCCCTCCTCGTCGAAGGGATCCTCAAAGGGGTCCACGGAGGCCCCGATGAGGAAGGGGACGGGTTCCCTCAAGGACGAGCCGTCGCAGAGGCGGGCTTCGTCTCGCATCAGGCGGGCCATGGCGATGAAACTGGGGGTGTCGGCACAGTTCAGGTCCTCGGCTTCCGGGAGGGAGCCCAGCGTGGCCGGGTCCCCCCGGAGGAGTAGGAGATCGTAAATTCCCCAGGCGGCTGCGGATAGGAGCTCGCTCTGCAGGGCTATGCGGTTGCTGCGGCGCGCCACCAGCTGGAGCACCACCGGTATGGCCAGCTCCCTCCGGAGGTAAACGGCGGCGGCCAGCGATCCCACCCGGGGCCTAGCCCCCGGCGACTCGGTGACGAAGATGGCGTCCACGTGGGGGGCGAGCACCAGGGCTTGTTCCCCCAGGGAAGCGAGGTCCGGGAGGCGGGGCGGAGTGATGTCGGAGGTGACCGCCAGGTCACCTCCCCGCAGCTTGGCCCGCAAGGGCGTGATTTCCTCGCCCTTCATCGCTGATCAACTGGAAAGGTGCATTGGGTCCCGGGAGTTTCATTTCTTTCTCCCGGTCCCGCCGCCGGGAACCTCATCTCTCCCTGGTGATGCGGAAGCGGCACCTCTCACCGCCTTTGGGGAGGGCTTCAAGGACCTCTATCCTGAACTTACCCCCCAACTCCGAGAGCAGACCCATGAACTCATGCTGGGAGCAGCTCACGGAGCAGTCGATGTCCAGGTGCTTGAAGTACCAGTCATACCAGGGGTCCCTCCTTATGGTGAGGTATCCCACCTCCCCGTCTATCTCGGCGTAGATCTGCTTCAGCTTGGGGAGGTAGGCCAGGGACTCGTTGTTGAGGAGCAGGAGCAGCTTCAGGGCATCCTCCACCGTAGGCTTCAGCTGATAGACCCGGACCAAGCGCTTTCCGGCGCTCTGGCCCACTCCATGCATGGCGGCGTTGATGAGGTCCTGGAGCTTTTCCGGGGGCAGGTTCTCCCGGGCATAGAGGGCGATGTCGTTGAAGACGCCCATGAGAGCCGCGTAGAGGGTCCTGTACTTGTCATCCACGGACATGGCCGGACAAAGCAGCGGCTGCAAGGGTTTTCACCTCCCCTCCAGGAAGAGAGAACCAGATGACGCGAAAGCTCCCATCCAGCTGATATGTCCCAAGGGTTACGTCGCCTTCACCTGCGACCTTACCCTGGGGCCTGATCAGTACCTGCTCACGTGATTTTCGCACAACCCGAACATCCCCTCCACCCGGAGAAAATCATTCCCGGATCCCAAACTGCCCCGGAAGATCCCAAAGGGCTGGTGAAAATCGCTGTAGACGGGTCCTAGCCCCATTCTCTGGGCCCTTTCGCCAGAAGGCAAGAATTCCAAGTCCACCTGACCGTCCAAGGTCTTCACGAACCAGGGCTCCAAGGGCCTGGCCTCGCTGAAGCCGAAACGGGCAGGGCCCAGGAGGCGGATCTTTCCGTCCACCCAGAGACAGTTCTCGTTGTATTCCCAGTCTTCCGCTATGTTGTTCTGGCAGAGGTTGACCCCTACCAATCTACCGTCTTCGGTATAACCTCCGAAGGTGGCCCATCTCCAGAAGCTCCGATACGGGTAGAAGGCCTTGTGCTCGTCGATCAGGCAGACATCCCTTTCGGGCCTGAGCTCCAGCAAAGCCCTTCCCAGGTTTACCCGGCCCTCCGCCGGAGCCAGGTTCTTGTGGGTGTAAAGGGGCCTTTGGGGGGAGAAGGGACTCACCGCTACCAGGGGTTGGTACCTCTCCGGGTCCTCCAGCATGAAGACCTCCCCCGAGAAGGTGGGTTTACCGGGGGAAGAGGCGTAAAAGGCGAGGCGGTGCCTCCCCTCTTCCATGCGGTTCGTGAATCGCATGGAATAACCTGAAGCCACGAACTGGCACTCCCCCCTCCAAGCGCTTTCCGCCACCTCCGCTGAGCCAGGCGGGCCGGTGCGATGATGCTCCACCACGACCCCCCTTTCCCGATCCAGGTGGTAGATGAAAGAAAACCCCAGGAACCCGGCGTCGAAGACCACCATGCCCAGGTAATGGGAGGGATTGATCACGGCGAAGTGCTGCCACTGTTTCAGGCGCAGCCGCGAGAGGCCCACCAGCAGCCGTCGGGGGAGCCATCCCTCCAGCCTGGGGAAGACGTTGAGCTCCTTTAGGCCCGTTTCCCGGAAGGGCAGCCGGTAGGTGCCGAACCCTAACAACCTCCCCCCCTCCACAAGCCGGTGGCGGGTTTCCCTGATCTTTCGCATCGGGCCTCCCCTGCCGATTCGAAGCGCTTCCCGGAGAGAAGCGCTGCTGGTTGGTTTACTTCTACGTCACCTCTATGATAACCCGGCCTCGACAGCTTTGCATTGCGGGCGGGAATACCACGGGTGTGGTTTCCACCTGAAGGGCATAAGGGAAGGTGACATAAGGGACGGTGACGCTGGCGGAGTCCATCTTATCCTGGCCCCGGCCTGGCCCGGGGATAGCAGGGGAACTTCACCGGCAGAAAGAAGTAGGATTAGGGCATGGAAAGGGGCGTGCGGTGGCGTATCCCCTCTCCCCCGGGAAAGTCTTCCGGGTCGAGAGGGTAGAGCCGTGGCTGGCGCTCCAGAGGGCTTTCGAGGCCGAGGAGGAATGGCATGATCACCTCCCTCCAACATGTGGGTATAGGCGTCAAGGATGTCGGTGACTCCCTTTCCTTTTGGGGTGGCCTCATGGGGTTTCGCTTGAAGCTGGGGGACCGGGCTTCTTACATGGAGGAGATGAGGGAGCTTATCGGATCCCTGGTGGAGCTCAGGGTGGTGATGGCTGCCAATCCCCGAGGAGGTGGCGCGGTGGAGCTAGTGGAGCACCTTTCCACCCGCCCCCGGCAGCCAGAGGGCCTCGTGAAATGGGGCGACATCGGTTATCTGGAGGTGGGGTTGAAGGCGTACCGCCTGGAAGAGCTCTATCAGGGCCTGCGCCGCAGAGGAGTGGAGTTCCTGAC
>JAPWVA010000117.1 GCA_028275245.1 Actinomycetota bacterium | reverse complement strand
TGGTTGGCAGGAAGGCTCACCCCCCGCTACGAGAGGCCACTGGCGACTCTATCACCCTTGGAGGAATCGGTGGCCCGGTTCCGGGAAAAGGCGGGCAAGTGGCTGGACAGGGGGGTGCTCCTCTTCTCCATAGCGGTGGCGTTGCTGGCGGGTTGGAACACCGCGGCCCAATGGGAAAGGCTTTTGGTCTTTCTCAACGCCGCACCGGCGGGCAGGACGGATCCAATCTTTGGGAAAGACCTGAGCTTCTACCTATTCCGTCTCCCCTTCCAACTCTACATCGCGAACTGGCTTTTCTCGGCCTTTCTCCTGGCCCTCGTCCTGAGCGCCCTGGCCCATTTCCTTTATGGAGCCATCAGCTTTTCCGAGAGGGAGAGGAGGTTCGCCTCCCACGTCAAAGCGCACCTTTCGGCGTTGGCTGCGGTGCTATTGCTCATCCAGGCCTGGAGGTTCCGCCTGGATATGTTCGGCCTCCTCCATTCATCCAATGGCACCGTGACCGGCGCCGGTTACACCGATGTCCATGCCCGCATCCCGGCCTATTGGATGCTGATAGCGGTCTCGTTGGCGAGCGCCGCTCTCTTCTTGCTCAACATCCGTTACCGGGGATGGCGGCTTCCCTTGACGGGCTTGGTGGCCTTGGTGGCGGTGAGTCTGCTGGCCGGTTCCCTGTACCCCTTCATAGTGCAGAACTACGTGGTCAAGCCCAAGGAGCTGGAGAGGGAAAGGAAATACCTGAGTTACAACATCGAGTTCACCCAGGATGCCTACAACCTCCAGGACGAGGGCGAGGGAGCGGTGGTGGAGAAAAGGCAGTTCCCCGCCGAGCTGGGTCTGACCTATGGGGATCTCCAGGAGAACCGGGGAACCGTAGACAACGTGAGGTTGTGGGATCCTAGGCTGGTGCAGCAGGTCTTAAACCAGAGGCAGGAGCTAAGGCAGGAATACGATTTTAAGGATGTGGACGTGGATCGCTACACGGTGATGAGGGGTGCCTACAATCAGGTACTGGTGTCGGCCCGGGAACTTTCCGTGGAGCAACTCCGGCCCGATGCCCGCACCTGGCAGAACGAGAGGCTCTCCTACACCCACGGGTACGGGTTCTGCATGATCCCCACCAACGAGCACACCCCTGAGGGGGACCCGGTTTTCTGGGTTAAGGACATACCCCCGGTAATAAAGGAGGGCCTGGGGATAGCCGTGTCCCGGCCGGAGATCTATTACGGGGAGGAGGCCCACGACTATGTGGCGGTGAGGACGGGAGCCCAGGAGATCGACTACCCGGCGGGAAGCACCAACGTGTACGTGGAGCCTCATTACCAAGGGGAGGGAGGGGTGCAGGTATCCAATTTCCTGCGCCGGCTGGCCTTCTCGGTACGGTTCCGGGACGTGTCCCTCCTATTCAGCGGGTACATCACTAGCGAATCCCGCATCCTCTTCCGGCGCAACGTGGTGGAGAGGGCCCGGGAAGTGGCCCCCTTCCTTTCCTTCGACCGGGATCCCTACCTGGTGGTGGACGGGCGGGGGAGGCTCCAGTGGATTCTCGATGCTTACACCACGAGCGACCTTTACCCATATTCCCAGCATTACGAGGGTGACCTGGGGAAGTTCAACTACATACGCAACTCGGTGAAGGTGGTGGTGGACGCCTACGACGGCACCCTTACCTATTACCTGTTCGATCCCACCGATCCCGTGGCCGCCACCTACTCCCGCATCTTCCCCTCCCTCTTCGCCCCGGCGGAGGAGATGCCGGAGGACCTGAGGAGACACGTGCGCTACCCGGAGGACCTCTTCCGGGCCCAGATGGAGATCTTCCGCACCTACCACATCGACGACGTGGACGCCTTCTACCAGAAGGAGGACATATGGGATATCCCCAACGAGATCTACGGCGTGGGAAACCAGTCCCAGCCGGTGCAGCCTTACTACGTGATCCTCAGGATCCCGGGGGAGGAGAGGGAGGAGATGGTGCTCATGCAGCCCTTCGTACCCCGGGGCAAGAACAACCTAGTGGACTGGGTGGCCGCCCGCTGCGACGGCGAGAACTATGGGAGGATTCTCAACTTCTCCTTCCCTCCGGGCAAGCTGGTAAACGGACCCCAACAGTTCGAGGCCCTGGTGGACCAGGACCCGGGCATATCCCAGCAGATAACCCTCTGGAACCAGGCTGGCTCCCAGGTCATCAGGGGCAACACTCTGGTGATCCCGTTGAAGGAGTCCCTCCTTTACGTTGAGCCCCTCTACCTGCTGGCCCAGAACCCGGCCATCCCCCAGCTCAGGAAGGTGATCGTGGGCTATGGGGATCGGGTGGTCATGGAAGACACCCTGGAGGCCGCCCTGGCCCGGATGTTCAGAGGACAGCCCCCGCAGCCTCCAGTGGCCCCGGCTCCTTCCGCGCCGGGGGAAGCGGCCGACCGGGAAGAGCTTGCCCGCAGGGCCCGGGAGCTTTACCAGCAAGCCCAGGCCGCTTTGAGGAACGGCGATTGGTCCGGTTATGGGGCCCGCATGGAGGAACTGGGTCGGGTGCTGGAGAAACTGGCGGGCCAGTGAGGCGAGGGCCAATGAAGGTGCGCTGGGTGGTGAACCCCACGGGAAAGGTCGCAAAAGTTCCCGATCAAGCGTGGCCGAACCCTTCATCCGGTGATCGAGCGACCACCATGGAACTGAAGAAGTGCAGGGACTGCGGCGTGCCCCTCTACCTTTCCAGGAACTACCGCTGGAAGGAGGGCGGGTACATCCTGGCGGCCCGGGATCCCGATAGCCGGATGGTGAAGGCTGGGGTACATCCGGTGATCGAGCGACCACCATGGAACTGAAGAAGTGCAAGAACTGCGGCGTGCCCCTCTACCTTTCCAGGAATTACCGCTGGATGGAGGGCGGGTACATCTTGGCGGCCCGGGATCCCGAGAGTCGGATGGTGTTCGAGGAGGCAGACTTCTACGGGTTCGTCTGGGAGGAGTTGGAAAGACTCTTGGGGATACTGGCCCCCGAGATAATGGCCCGTACCCAGAAACTGGCCCTTCGGGATTACATGGATGGCCACATCCTTTATGGCTGGAGGAAATGGGCCATCCGCATGCTTCCTTTGAGGCCTTTCATCGCGGGCGTCATCAGGCAGTCCACCGCCTTCGGGCTGGGGCGCTTCGAGTACGTGGATCACCGCAAGGGCAAGTACCTGGTTTTGCGGGTGAGGAACCCCTTCCATCTTCCCACCATCGCAGAAGCCCTGCGGGAGATGATGGTGAGCCTCCGAGGTACCGATTACGAATTGGCATGGACTAGGGAGGACGGCGGTTACGCGATAAACCTCCTTTCCCGCCCAGCCGGGCGGCCGCTTCCCCCAGATAGGGAGAACCTCATCACGCTGCGGCGGGCCAAGACGGAGGTCATGGGGGGCCCGGTGCCGGAAGGGGGAAGGACGCAGGAACGCTGTCCCTCCTGCGGCCTGCCGGCGGGGCTTTCGCAGCTGGAGTGGAGGGAGGAGGAAGGAACGGTGGTTTTCAAGCCTACGGGCGCGCGCTACGTCTTCGTCACCTCCCACGTGTTCCCGGGGGTGGTGAAGGAGCTGGAAAGGCTTACCGGCAGGGATCTGAGCTCCTTGGTGATCGAGCTTTCGCGCATCTACCATCGACATTCCCTCAGAAGTGTTAGGCTCGGGAGCCGAGGTGGGACCTACGAGGCCCTGGCCCGCTACTCGGAGGCGGCGGGGTGGGGCAAGGTGTTGGATCAAAGCCATGGTCCGGGATACCTCGAGGTGAGGTTGGCCAACCCCTATCACGTTCCCAGGTTGCTAGGGAGGTTCGCTGCCGTCTTCGAGCGCCTGGAGGGCCAGGAGGCGGAAGTGAGCTGGGAGAGTGAGGGTCCCCGCCTTATAAGGGCCCTCTTCCGGGCGGCCTGAGGCCGGGAGGGGATGGAAAGCTTCGTTGAAAGGCGGTAGAGGGTTTGATGGGCTCCATTGCGGGCGGGCCGAGAACGGTGGCTCCAGGAAAACGGGCTACAGCCGGAGCCCGACCGGGATATGCCTGACGGGGAGGCGCCGGGAGGTGGGGTTCAGGGAACGTCGCTTCCCGCCTCCCGGAAACCCAGATAAGATGCCCTAACCACCAGCCGCCGAGAGGAACTCCCCTTTGGAGCGCAGGTGGTGAGGGTCAGGACGGCATCCGCCGTGTAGCCGGTAACGTCCACCCAGTATCCCACCTGGAAGACCCGGTAAACCTGGTAGACGTGAAAGCCCCTTCCCGAGCCCAGAAGGATCTCGTCACCTTCCTTAAGCTCATCCAAGCGGTGGAAGGGGCGGGTATAGGTGGTGCGATGCCCGGAGATGACACAGTTCCCCCTGGCTCCAGGGGGAGGAGTCCAAGGAAGGTGCACCGGACCCTCCCGGAGCAGGAGATGGAGCTTCCACTGCTCGCGGGCGCCCTCCCGGACTTGAAGCTCCAGACCGAGGGCTGGGATCTTCAGCGTGCAGGGGAAGGGAGGGGAGGTCCCTTCCTTTCCCGGTGCGCTTGGCGTCGTTCCCGCCTCCACCGAGCCGCTGGCTTCGCTGCCCGCGTCTCCCCCAGGAGAGGGGGCCGTTACCCTGACCTGTACGACGAGGAAAACGGCGCCCGCGCCAAGGAAGGAGAGGAGGGCGATGAGCGTCCATAACCACCCCCTCCGATGTCTTCGCTCCATGGACGCCTGCCGCAAGGAACCGTGGGGCCAGGGCGGCCGACGGCGGAACGGTTTAGCGCCGCCGGGGCTCGCCTTTCCGGTCATCGTCCTTTACATCACCGTCCACAGCTGCTAATTATATATTTGGAAACGCAACTAAAGCGACGCGGGGTGGAGCAGTCAGGTAGCTCGTCGGGCTCATAACCCGAAGGTCGGTGGTTCGAATCCACCCCCCGCTACCAGTCGATTTGGGAGGTCGTATGGCCTCCCTTTCTTTTATGGGCACCTTCCCGCCGCTGTTCCACTGGGATGGAAAGCCTGATATGCCAGGCTCGGCGACCCTCGTTCACCGCTGGGATCTTGACTACGGCTTTACCCCGCCGCCGGCAGGGTTTAGTATCGAGCCGGGAACGGTCGGGAGTACCAGGTCCCGGGGAGGGGGAGTAGTACCAAGCACGGGAG
>JAPWVA010000116.1 GCA_028275245.1 Actinomycetota bacterium | reverse complement strand
CACCCCTGGCAATGTCACCGTTTCCCGTCAACGGGCCTTGCCTTCCTCCTCCCGGGGAAGCCTGGCCTGATCCAGCAGGATGACCCTGCCGTTTTTGAAATCCACTGAGCGAAAGGTACCCGCGGTCAAGGGTGCCTTTCGAAAACCCCCAGGTGTCCCTGGGGCCCCACCTACCGCGTCGCCCCTCAGGTGCCCATTTCCCAGGAGGCCAGGTATTCCTCCTGCTCCGGGGTGAGCTCGTCTATCTCCACCCCCATGGACTTGAGCTTCAGGCGGGCGATCTCCCTGTCCACCGCCTCCGGCACGTCGTACACCACGCGGTCGAGCTCGGAGTGACGCTCCTTCACGTACTCCACGCACAGGGCCTGGTTGGAGAAGCTCATGTCCATCACCGAGGCGGGATGGCCTTCCGCTGCCGCCAGGTTCACCAGCCTCCCCTCCGCCAGGAGGTAAAGCCTCCGTCCGTCGGGGAGCCGGAACTCCTCCACGTTCTCCCTCACGGTGCGCCGGGAAACGGCCATCTCCTCCAGGGCCGGTATGTCGATCTCCACGTTGAAATGGCCCGAGTTGCACAGTATGGCCCCATCCTTCATGCGCTCGAAGTGCTCCCGGCGCAACACATGTATATCCCCGGTCACGGTGATGAATATGTCGCCCTTGGAGGCCGCCTCAAGACTGGTCATCACCTCGAAACCCTCCATGACCGCCTCCAGGGCACGCAGGGGGTCGGTCTCCAACACTATGACGTGGGCTCCCATGCCCCTGGCCCGGGAGGCCACGCCCCGGCCGCACATCCCGTAACCGGCCACCACCACCTTCCTGCCGGCGAAGAGTACGTTGGTGGCCCTCATGATACCGTCCAGGGTCGACTGCCCGGTGCCAAAGCGGTTGTCGAAGAGGTGCTTGGTCATGGCGTTGTTAACGGCTATGACAGGGTAAAGGAGCACCCCTTTCTCGGCCATGGAGCGCAGGCGGATGACACCGGTGGTGGTCTCCTCGGCCCCTGCCCAAACCTCACGGGCCTGTTCGGGCCGTTCCGCGTGCAGGGTGCTGATGAGATCGGCCCCGTCGTCCAGGGTCACGTGAGGTCGGATATCCAGCACCGAATTGATGTGACGGTAATAGGTGTTTTTGTCCTCGCCACGGATGGCGAAGACCGGGATACCGTAGTGTTCCACTAAGGAAGCCGCCACGTCGTCCTGGGTGGAAAGGGGGTTGGAGGCACAGAGTGCCACCCGAGCCCCACCCTCCTGCAAGGTTATCATGAGGTTAGCGGTCTCAGTGGTCACGTGAAGGCAGGCTCCTATCCTCATCCCCTCCAGGGGCTTCTCCTGCACGAAGCGCCCCCGGATCATGCGGAGCACCGGCATGTCCCTCTCCGCCCACTGGATGCGCATCCGTCCCTCTTCCGCCAACCCCAGGTCCTTCACGTCGTAATCCATCTTCGTCTCCTCCACATCAAAATCCCCGTTAACACTAGGAATGACCCTCTGCATAACCTCCGCCCGTGACCTACCGTCTTACCGCCCCCACCCTTTCCTCTGGACCACCCACCCCCCGACTCTCCCGATCCCCTTTCCCTCCACCGGCCCGGGGCGCCGCACCGGCGGGAGATTTCGTGCGATGATGGGACACCGCCAGGGAACTGGTCCAGCCCTCTCGGGAACCGCCCTTTACCCACCCAGCATGTATAACGCCTGACCTAAACCCTCTCCCTCCAGTAGTTGAGCAGGTCTTCTATGGTCTTTTCCAGGGGTATGGTGGGCTCCCAACCGGTGGCCCGATGGAACTTCCCGTAGTCGGCCACCAGTAGCATCACGTCTGAGGGGCGCATCCTCTCGGGCACCTGCCTTACCTCGATGTCCACATCGGTGAAGGAGAGTATGAGGTCCAAGAGTTCCCGGATGGTGATGGCCTTGCCAGAACCGAGGTTGTACACCTCGCCTGGCTCCCCCTTCTCCAGGCTGAGCCAGTACCCTCGGACGATGTCCCTCACGTCGGAGAAATCCCGCCGGGCATCCAGGTTTCCTACCTCGATCACCGGCTCCTTCTTGCCCTTCTCGATCAAAGCCACCTGGCGGGAGAAGTCACTCTCCACGAACACATGACCTCGGCGGGGGCCGGTATGGTTGAAGGCCCTGGTCCGCACAGCGTGAATCCCGTAGCTCTGGTGATACTGGTAGGCCAGGAGGTCCTGGGCCACCTTGCTCACTGCGTAAGGGGAAAGGGGGCGTAGGGGGTTTTCCTCGGTTATGGGCGTCTCGTGCTCATAAACCATGCCGTACTCCTCACTGGAGCCGGCAACATGCACCCGGGTATCCTTGAGCCCCAGCTCCCTTATGGCCTCTAGGATGTTCAATTGGGAAATGACGTTGGTGATGAAGGTCTCCGCAGGCGCTTTCCAGGAGGTGGGAACGAAGCTCTGGGCCGCCAGGTGGAAGATGAAATCGGGCCTTACCTCTTCCAGGGTCCTGCGCACGGCGGCCGCATCCCTCAAGTCGCAGTCCACCAACCTGACGCTGTCCAGGATATGCTCCACGTTGTCCAGGCGGGAGCGCCACCTGACGGTGCCGAATACCTCCACGTCCCCCAAGGAGAGGGCATATTCCGCCAAGTGGCTCCCCACGAACCCGGTGATTCCCGTGATCAGAACCCTCAACTTTCCCTCCTTCCCCATCGCGTGCCGGGCCTTTACCCCACCCCGCCACGCCGCACTCTCCCTATCGCGGTCCTGCAGCATGTTATCCTTCCCCTGCCCTCCCGGGACGATAAGGCAGTCTCGCCACGGGGATAGTGCGACCTCAGAACTTGATGGTGGACGGGGCGAGGTCGGTCTCCGGCCATATCCGGATCCCCTTGCGCAACTCGTTGTCGTCGCCGATGCGGCTGCCGGAGCCCACCACGGCTCCGTCGGTGATGTGCACCCGCCGGCCTACCTCCACCCCCCGGGCCAGGACACTCCCCTGTATCAGGCTCTCATCGCCTATGCGGCAATTGGCGTGGATGACCGAGCCCTCCAGGTGAACCCCCTCGCCTATTTGGCAACGGGGTCCTATGACGCAGTTGCCCGAAATCCGGGCATGGTCACCGATGCGGCACCCCTTCCCAATGACAGTGGGCCCGAAGACCGTGGCCTTGGAGGAGATCTCGCTGCCCTCCCCTAGCCATACCGAGGGCTTGACCTCCTCCCCCTGGAAATCATAGGGAACCTTGCGGGCCAGGATATCGTAGTGGGCCTGCAGGTACTTGGCGGGGGTGCCGATGTCCAGCCAGTAGGCGTCCGACGGGAACCCGTACATGGGCACCCCCTCCTTCAGAAGCTGCGGGAACAGCTGCCTCTCGAAGGAATAGGGCTCCCCCTCCGGCACCTCCCCCAGGACCTCGGGCTCGAGCACGTAGGTGCCGGCGTTCACCAGGTCGGTAACCACCCTGTCCCAGCTGGGCTTCTCCACGAACTCCATGATCCTCCCCTGGCGATCCAAGGGAACCAGCCCGTAGGCGGTGGGGTCCTCTACCCGGGTCAGGGAGATGGTCACCTTGGAACCCTTTTCCCGGTGGTAGGCCAACAGGGTAGTCAGGTCCAAATCGGTGAGCACGTCCCCGTTGAAGACCAGGAAGGTCCCATCGATGTACCTTTCGACGTTCTTCACCGCCCCGCAGGTGTCCAGAGGCTCTTCCTCCGTCACGTAGGTGAGCCGCACCCCCATGCGGCTACCATCGCCGAAGTATTCCTCGAAAACCTCCGGCAGGTACGCGGTGCTGAGGATGATGTCGCGGATGCCGTGCCTTTTGCACAGCTCGATCTGGAAGGTCAGGAATGGCCGGTCCATGACCGGAAGCATGGGCTTGGGGACGGTCAGGGTCAGGGGCCTCAGCCTCGTGCCCTGGCCTCCCACCAGGATCACCGCCTGCATCTCCACCTCCAAGAACCAAGGAGCCGCCTACCCCAGGGAACCCCGCTAGTTTCCCCGCCTGCCATCATTTCCACGCCGGAGCCTTCGCCCCACTCAACCCGGAAGAGCTCCCTTCCTGGGCAGGTTCCTCCCTTGTTGTGGACGCCGTTCCACCACACCCGCCACCGTCCCGGGCAGCGCCTCCTGCCCTCACGGCGCATCCGGCGAGTACATCCCGGTAATTATACATGAACCGGGGAAATCCCTTCGCCCGGCCCCGGCGGGGACGCCTATCCGAACCGGGGGCCTACCCCGGACTTCAGCCGGACTTCCCTTCCCCAAAACCCCGTCCCACCGCCTCCCTCCACCATTCCAGGGTGTCCCCCAGCGTCCTGTGGAAGGGGATGGAGGGTTGCCATCCCGTTTCCCTGGCGATCTTCCCAGGATCGCCCCGCAGGACTGGGATGTCCACCACCCGGAACCGGGAGGGGTCCTCTTCCACCCGGATGGGTACCCTGCTCTTGGCCACCAGCCCCTCCAGCACCGAGCGGATGGAACGGTCCACCCCCGAGCATATATTGTATGCCTCGCCCGGCCTGCCCCTCTCCGCCAGCAACAGGTAGGCTCGCACCAGGTCTCTCACATCACAGAAGTCTCGCCGGGCCTCCAGGTTTCCCACCCTTATGACGGGCTCCCTCAAACCCACCTCCGCTTCGGCGATCTGCCGGGCGAAGTCTGCCACCACGAAGTGAGAGGGCTGCCCTGGCCCCGTCACGTTGAAGGCCCTGGCCCTTATGACCTTCAGGCCCAGGGAGCGGAAGGCGAATAGGGCATGGTAATCCTGTATGACCTTGCTCAGGGCGTAGGGACTGGCCGGGCACAGGGGCCGGTCCTCGGTTATGGGGAGCTCCTCCTCCCCCACCATCCCGTACTCTTCCGCCGAGCAGGCCACTATCACCGTCGGGTCGCTCCCCGTCTCCTTCAGCGCCCGGAAGAGGCGATCCTGGCCGAAGAGGGCCACCCGGTAGGTCAGCTCCGGTTCCTCCCAGGAACGCTTCACCGAGCTCTGGGCAGCCAGGTGAAAAACCCACTGGGGCTTGAAGGCCCCCACCAGGTGGGACAAGGCCTCCAAGTCCGTCACGTCGCATACCTCGTAGCGACATCGGCCCCAGGGTTGCGCTGATCTGGGGGGGTGTAGCCCCAGCCCCAGAACGTGAGCGCCTTCGTCGGCCA
>JAPWVA010000115.1 GCA_028275245.1 Actinomycetota bacterium | reverse complement strand
GAAAGGAGGTAGTGGAATCGATGTCAATAAAGGGATTTAAGAGGAAATTTTTAACAGCCCTTTTCTTCTTCTCCTGTACATGGGTCCTCTGGCAAACGGCAGGGCCGGCCATGGCCATGCACATATCAGAGGGTATACTCCCCGCTAAGTGGTCGGCCTTTTGGCTCGTGGTGGCCCTGGCCTTCCTCTTCCCAGGGGTGCTGGCGATATACCGGTCCATAAAAGAGGACAGGGCTATGGCCCCCAGGTTGGCCCTGGCGGGGGCGCTGGTGTTCGTCATATCCCTCATCCCGATTCCGGTGCCCATCAGTGGAACCTGTTCCCATCCCTGCGGAACCCCTCTGGCAGCCTTGATGATCGGGCCCCTGATGAGCACTGTGATGGCCTCCATAGCCCTGCTGCTCCAGGCCCTGTTGTTGGCCCACGGGGGCCTCACCACCTGGGGCGCCAACCTATTCTCCATGGGGGTAGTGGGCTCCCTGGCCGGCTTGGCGGTGTACAGGCTTTCCCGTCGTTGGGGAGCCGGACACTTCCTGTCGGGTTTCCTGGCCGGTTTCACCGGGGACATCCTGGTCTACTTCACCACCGCTCTCCAGCTGGCATCTGGTGTGCCCTCGGGAAGAGGCCTTCCCTCGGACCTCGCCAGAATATTCATCGCCTTCCTCCCCACCCAGCTGCCGCTGGCGGTGCTCGAGGGGATGTTCACCGGGGGGGTCGTGGCGGCTCTGGCAAGGAGCCGACCGGAGGTGTTGTTCCAGTTGAAAGGCCCTAGGGGAAATCGGCTTCCCGGTGTTCTTGCCAAGAGGAGGTGACGAGATGAGGACCAAAACCTCCCTGACCATCACGGTGGTCACTTTGGTGGCCGCGCTCTCCCTGTTCGCTGCCTTCGCCCTCCGGGACAGAGCTCGGCTGGGAGACGAGAACACCGGTCCCGGCGAGGAAGAAGGGGCCGCCTGGTCCGGCATGGATGAAGCAGTAGTGGAACAATATTCCATCTTATCCGGCAGGGAGCCCGCCGGGCCCGTTCTCCCAGTGGAGGAAGGCGACCTGTTGCTCTTCCTCTTCTGCCTGGCGGGGCTGGTGGGAGGTTTTGCGGCAGGGTACTTCTGGAGGATGCTGGTATCTGAGCCAAGACATACTGGAAAGGCGGACGCCAGTAAAGCCTAACACGGGATCCGCGAGGACCAAGGCCATGGATGAGCATCTAGCGCGCTTAAGCAAGGTGAGGACCCCTAGATCGGCAACCTCAAGACCGGAGACCATCGCACTTTTTGTGTTAGCATCGTTAGCACTGGTCATCACTAAGCCTTCTCCCTTGATGTACTCGGCGGTCGGCCTGTTCTGCCTAACTTCACTCCTACTTTCCGGGGTCGGTGCCGGGTCAATACTCCGTAAGATGGCGGCCCCCGTTTCCATTTCCCTGGTCATACTGCTGGTGCAGTCCCTGTCAAGGGGGAATACCGTTGCCTGGCACCTCTCCCTCGCGGGATTTCAGGTGCGTATATACCGGGAAGGATTGCTGGCAGGTGCGATGGTAGTGGGGAGGGTCCTGAGCGCCTCCCTCCTCTTGGTCTTCCTCGGCCTGAGCGTCCCTGTGCAGGACTTCCTATCGCTCTTGCGCAAGTTGAGGGTCCCCGGCTTCCTGATCTCCCTTTCACTGATGGTTTACCGCTTTTCATTCCTCTTGCTAGAGGAAGCTACCAGAACTAGGAAAGCCCAGCAGATACGTTTGGGATACGCCTGCTTCCTTAACGGCATTCGTTCCGCTTCCCTTCTCGGGTCCTCGCTGTTCCTCAGGGTCCAGGACAGATCGGAAAGGGTCTACGAGGCGGCCAGGATGAGAGGTGTGGGCGCTTACTTCGCACCTCCGCCCTCCCGCGAGTGGAGCCCTAAGGAACTGAAAGAAGCCCTGCTATACACCTTGGTCCTGGCCACCTTCGCCGTAGCGGGGTGGATGGCCCATGCTTAGCGCCCAGGGAGTCTGCTTCCGGTATCCCCACGAAGGTTTTGTCCTGGAGGGCGTGGACCTCGACGTGAACCGGGGGGAGATCCTGGCCCTCGTAGGATCGAACGGCAGCGGCAAGACAACCTTGCTCAAGTTGCTCATCGGCTTGCTAAGACCCCAGCGGGGTCAGGTGCTCTTGGAGGGAAAGCCCCTGGCAGGTTTCAGGGAAAAGGAGCTTTATTCCCGTATCGCCATGGTCTTCCAAGATCCTGAAGACCAGTTGTTCCTACCCACCCCGGCGGAGGATGTGAGCTTCGGCCTCATCAACCGAGGGGATGACGCGGCGGAAGCGAGAGTGAGAGCGATCCAGGCCCTCCGGAGCGTGGGGATGGAAGGTAAAGCACGCACTCCCATAAGCCACCTAAGCCACGGGGAGAAGAAGAGGGTGGCCTTGGCGGGGGCGCTGGTGATGGAGCCGGACTTCCTGCTCTTGGACGAGCCCACGGCAGGGTTGGACCCCCTGGGTGCCCACCGTTTCATGGAGCTTTTGGTTCAACTCAAGGAGGAAAAGGGAATGGGCATGGTACTCGCCACCCACGACATGGACATGGTACCGGTCTTTTGCGACCGCGTGGCCCTGTTGGCGGGTGGCCGCTGCCTTCTACAGGGTGAGCCGATAACGGTATTTTCCAGGAAGAATATGGTAAGAGATGCAGGGCTGAGGCTTCCTCGCACGGCGCACTTGCTCGAGATCCTGTCCGGGAAGGACGGTCTTCCGGACTGTGGTCTTCCCCTCACCATCGGCGAGGCAAGGAGGGCCTTGAGGAGGCTGATCCGACATGAAAGGTGAGCAAAGTCCACCATCGCCCTTTTATCCCCTGATGTTGGACCTGAGGGGCAAGAAATGTCTGGTGGTAGGCGGGGGTATCGCCGCCACCAAGCGGATCAGGACCCTCAGGGAAGCGGGCGCCGCCGTGAAGGTGGTGGCGCCGGAGGTCTCCCGGGAGGTGCGGGAGATGGCAACCGATGGCGGGATCTCCTGGGAGGCTAGGGATTTCAGACCGGAGGACCTGGAAGGTCACTTCCTAGCGCTGGCCATGAGCGACTCCCCGGAGGTCAACACCGAGGTGGAGGAGGCATGCAGGAGCCGGGGGATGCTGGTATGTTCCAATTCATCCCGATCCACGGGGGATGTCATCTTTCCCTCCGTGATCAGGAAAGGGGGGATCACCATAGCCATAAGCACGGGGGGGAAGAGCCCCGCCCTCTCCCGCATGCTCCGGGAGGAGTTGGAGGGAGTGCTGGATGAGCGGATCTCCCTCCTTTGCCAGGTCTTCGGCGAGGCAAGGAGGGAGCTGAAGAAGCGGGGAATAAGGGCGGGATACGAGCAATGGATGTGCGCCCTAGACGATGGCTTGCTGGAGTTGATCGAAAGCGGGAAGGTAAAGGAGGCGGAGAGTAGGCTCCTCCACTCCTTACATCGCCAGCTGGACGGGCGGCGCTCCCTGTTAGTGTGGGGATTGAGCCATCGAGCCTCTCCCCTTTCCGTGATCGAGGAGTTGGCCTGCGATGCCGCCTCCAGGGAGGAACTTCTACGCGAGCTCAAGGGGTACCTGGAAAGCGTCCTGGTCCTGGACACTTGCAACCGCTTCGAGATATATTGCTTCGCCACTACCGCCGAGTTGTGGGAAGCCCTGGAAAAGGTGGTGAAGAAGCGGTTTTCACGGCAAGCCGGGGAAATGAGTCATCCCTACCTCCTCGCCGACCGGGAGGCGATAAGGCACATACTGAATGTGGCCTGTGGTCTCGACTCCCTCGTCCCCGGCGAAAGCCAGATTCGCTCGCAGCTGCGCAAGGCAGCGAGGGCGGCCGATTCCGTGGGAGCCCTACGTTCCCCCTTGAGGGAGCTCCTCCAACGCATCATGGCCTCCTCTCGTGAGATCCATCGCGACCTCAAGAACCAGGGGCCCGAGAAATCGGTAATGGGGGCGGCGGTGGAGCGGCTCTCTGACCTCTTAGAGGACCTGGAGAAGCCGCGCATCTTGGTGATAGGCACGGGCCAGGCCGGCCTGACCTCCCTCCGCCTGCTCAAGGCCAAGGGATATGGGGACCTGGCCCTGGTGGGTAGTGACCCCGGGAGGCTAGTCGATCTTTCCCGCCGCCTCGGTGTAGCCGTCGCCACCTACGACTCTCTGGAGGAGGAACTTCTCCAGGCGGACGGGGTGATAAGCGCCTCCCCCCGTAGGGAACCGCTCATGGGTAGGGAGGAGTTGGCAAGGTTGGTGGAGAGGCGTTCGGGCCGGCCCCTCCTCATCGTGGACATCGCCGTCCCCCGGGACTTCCCCCGGGACTGTTCCCTGGTAGAGAAAGTAACCCTGCTGGGCATGGAGGACCTGAGGAGGCAAGGCTCACCGAGCACCTCCCATCTCGACGCGATGACGGAAAGGGTGGAAAGGGAAGTCGAGCGCATCTGCACCTGGTGGGGGGAAAGGAGGATCTCACCTCTGGCGGTTCTGGTGAGGAGGGAGGCCGACGACTTGAAGGAAAAGACCCTGGAGGAGATATGCGCCAGGTTAGGTATTTCCGGGGAGGACAGACGCTTCCTGGAGGAAAGACTCAACCTCCTGCTCAACAGGGTCCTTCACCGTCCCATCCAGCTGGTGAAGGCGGCCTGCGGCCGGCTGTCGGAAACCCTGGAGGGGGAAGGGGAACCATGAGGATACGCATCGGCACGCGCGGCAGCGAGCTGGCCCTTCGCCAGGCGGAGATAGTCGCGGGCATGCTAAGGGCCTCCCAGCCGGGGTTGGAATTCCAGCTCATCATCGTCAGGACATCGGGAGACGAGGTCTCCGATAGACCCCAGGGAGACTTGGCCCCGGGCAACAAGGGCGGCTTCGTGAAAGAGCTTCAACGTGCCCTGGTGGAGGGAAAAGTGGACGTGGCGGTCCACAGCCTCAAGGACGTGCCTCTGGATCTGCCCGAGGAGACGGTGCTGGCCGCTTTCTGCGAACGCGAAGATCCCGCCGACGTCTTAGTCTCATGGAAATACCGCGGGTTAGAAGAAGTCCCGGCGGGGGGGAGGGTCGGGACCTCGAGCCCCAGGAGGGCGTTCCAGCTCTCCTTGCTCCGCCCCGACCTCCTGCCGGTTCCGGTGCGAGGTAACGTGATCACCCGCCTGGAGAAGCTCCGCAGCGGGGAATGCGACGCCCTG
>JAPWVA010000114.1 GCA_028275245.1 Actinomycetota bacterium | reverse complement strand
GACGCCTTGTTCTCCCAGTCGGGAGCCATACGGGCGCGGGACCTCGAGGAGTTGGTGGACCTGGCGAGGGTCTTCTCCACCCAGCCCCTACCCCGGGACGGGAGGCTGGGAGTGGTCACCACCAGCGGGAGCCTGGGAGCCCTGGCATCAGATGCCGCCAGCTCAAGGGGCTTGGAGCTCCCACCCCTCTCCCCCCGGACGGTGGAGAGGATTAGGGAGGGGGCGCCCCGGTGGATGAACGTGCGAAATCCCCTGGACGTGGGCCCCTCGGGCCGCTTCCACGAGGCCCTCTGCGCCCTCATGGAGGAGGAGGGGGTGGACATGGTCCTCGGGATATATGTGGTCCCCTACGCCATCGCCGGCGAGCTCAAGGCGGCGGGACTGGGATGGGAGCTATTGGTGGGAAGGCCGGAGGAGGCTCGCCGAAGGTCGCCCGGGAAACCCCTGGTGCTCTGCAGCCTGGGCAAGGAGGAGTTCGTGCAGGGACTTCAGGAGCTGGCGGGTGAAGGCACCCCGGTGTTCCCCTCCCCGGAGAGGGCGGCCAGGGCGCTGGCCGCCCTTCGCCAGTACGCATCCTTCCGGGAAGGGAAGGGCGCCGGGGCTCTTGACGAGCCACCGTTTCCCGCCCCGCCATGAGCCCTCAGGGAGGAATGGTGAGGCAAAATATGGGAATAATGCAAGGGTGAGGATGAGTGAGACGGGGCAACCGAACACCCGGTGATCTGGTGCACGGGAACGACCGGAGCAGGAAGGTGAAAGGGTGGGATCTCCTCCCGTGAAAGGGACCTCTGCCACCGCCCGGAAGGCTTCTCCCTCCTACCAGTGCCTTTTGGTAAGGGTCGCGGCCGTTTTGTTGGCGATATCGCTGTCCCTGGGCCTGCTTCCCGGAGGTTGCGGTAGGGGGAATGGGAGGCCTTTGCTGGGTAAAGACCTTCCCACCCTGGTGCGCGGAAAGCTCACGGTGGGCACCCATCCCAATTTCCCACCCTTCGAGAGTCTGGAGGGGGGAAAAGTGGTGGGTTTCGATGTAGACCTGATGGAGGAGGTGGCCTCCCGCTTGGAGTTGGAGCTGGAGTGGAAATTCGTATCTTGGGAATATATCTTTCAAGGGCTAGGGGAAGGCTCCTATGACCTAGCGTCATCCTCGATCACCATCACCGGCGGCAGGATGCAGCTGGTGGACTTCAGCCGGCCTTATCTCAAGGTGGACCAGTCCGTGTGCACCAGGGAAGGCTCCCCCGTACAGGGGATTGAGGACCTCCGGGGATTGCGGATCGGGGTGATGGCTGGTACCACGGGGGAGGAGACCGCCATGAACATACCGGGCACGGGGGAGTTGGTGAGGTATCCCAACATCCGAGATGCCTTCCAGGACCTGGAATACGGCAATGTAGACGCAGTGATAAACGACTATCCCACCAACCTCTTCCTGAGCAAGATGAGGAAGGGACTGAAGGTCACCATTCTGATCCCCACCGAGGAGAGGTACGGGTTGGCGGTACGCAAGGGCAATGTCTCGCTGCTCGATGCAGTGAACTGGGCTCTAAAAAGTATCATGGAGGACGGGACCTACGATCGCCTACTGCGGCGATGGTTCGGAGAGGAGGGCGTGGAGTCCTTGAAACCCTGACCGTGCTGGATAGCCCTGTTCTTTTCAAGCGCGGCTTCCGTGCACATTCCCTGGCTCTAGAGATGTATACCGGCGGCTGTCCATCCAGGGCCCAGATTCCTTTTAAGATCCCTTTTAAGCGGAGATCCCCCGGGCAGCGGTGAGCGTTTCCCCCGGGTTCAGGCCTTCCCTTTGCAGGTAGGAGGAATACTCCGCCGCCGCCCCGATGGCCAGGCAGGCGTCCTCCACGCTGGAGAAGATGAGGGGGTCGGTACTCCTCTCCATGCCGTAAAGGTTCTCCATCCCCTTCCGTTGGTCCAGGCTGGAGGCGATGTAGACGGGTATCCCGGTGTCCTTCATGAGCTGGACCATCTCCGCCGCGAACTGCATCAGGTGCCGGTCCATGAACTCCCATACCCGGGACATATCCATCCCCCTGCCCTTCCGGAGGCCCTCCGGCTGATCCTTCCGGCGGGGCGAGCCTATCCAGAGGAAGAGCACCGCGTCCACCTCCCCGCTCCTGGCCAGGATCTCCACCACCGGCTTGATGACGGCCATGTCCAGGCCGGCCACCAGGTCCACCGGGTTTCCCGGAACCCACCAGGAGGGGAGCAGCTTCCCCAGTTCCTCCAGGGTCCGGGGGGATAGCTTCACCACCTCCAACCCCATGTCGGTGCAAAGGTCGGAGGCGATGACGCCCAGGCCCCCTCCCCCGGTGACGATCCCCACCCTCCTTCCCCGAGGCAGGGGTCGGTACAGGAAGGAGGAGGCGATGACGCAGGCGTCGTCCATGGTGTGGGTGAGGATGATCCCCGCCTGGCGGCAGGCTGCCCGAAAAAGCTCTGAGCTCACCGCCATGGCTCCGGTGTGGGAACGGGCAGCACCAGCCCCGGAGGGGGTCCTGCCCCCCTTCAATATCACCAGGGGTTTCCTTGCCGTGACCCGGCGGGCCATCTCCATGAACCTCCTCCCGTCCCTCATGCCCTCCAGGTAGGCCAGCACCACGTCGGTCTCCGGGTCCTCGGCGAAGTACTCGATGAACTCTTCGGCCCGCAGGTCGGCCTCGTTACCGCTGGACACGGCCTTGGAGACCCCGTATCTTCCCTCCATTATCCGGGTTATCAGGATATTCAGTATGTTTCCGCTTTGGGAGACCAAGCCCACCCGGCCGGCGGGGGGGAAGAAGAATATGGGCATCCAGGCGTAGAGCATGGCCGAGGGATGGCATATGCCCTGGCAGTTGGGTCCCACCATGATCATGCCCGCCTCCCGGGCCACCCTCACCAGCTCCGCTTCCATGCGGGCGCCCTCATCCCCGGTCTCCTTGAAACCAGCGGATATGACCAAGGCCGCCTTGACCCCCTTTTCCGCACATTCTCGGAGGGAGGGTAGGACCTTCCCCGCAGGCACGGTGAAGATGGCCAAGTCCACCGGGTGGGGTATTTGCCCGACCGATGGATAGACGGGAAATCCTAAAACCCGGTCCCGCTGGGGGTTGACCGGGTACACCTCTCCCTCGTAGCCACCTGCCAGGATGTTGTTGAGGACGATGAAACCCCACTTGTTGACGGTCTCGGTGGCGCCCACGAAGGCTATGGAACGGGGATTGAAAAGGAACTCCAGTAGTTTCGTCCTATCGCGCGTCTCTTGCTTCATGTCCGGCTTCCTCCTTGCTGCGATGCCACGATACCGCCGGGTGGGTCCGGCAGGGTGTCCCGGTGGCCCATCCTGTCCTGGAACGATAGCGCCATGAGTATTAAAGAACAATTTGCCATGATTGGAAAAGGCCTTCACCCGCGCAACTCCCGGCGGTGCGTTTTCGCCGCGCCGGAAGGGTGATTCCCCGTTTCCGGTGACCGCCGCGGGAATCTTCCCCCTCCCGCCCGGGCTTGCGGGTAGGGATCACTCCGCTACCGTGCCGGGCCGCTGCACCTCCAGGGATTTACCGAAATCCCCTTATACTTCCGCCACCTACCCATAGGGCGACTTTTCCCACCCGAGGTCCCTAAGCGCCCGAAGAGTTGTCGGGCGCTATCCAACCCGGTTTCCCCAACGTGCTTCCCCGCTTCAGGGCAGGGTTCAGGTCAGGGTCCGATTCCCGTTCCCTGGAACGGTGTTTCCCGGGAGCCGGCGCGGTTAATCCCGTAATTCCCGGAACGGCCTTCCCCCCACCCGGAAGAAGGCTCCGTGGACCTCTCCCGGACCTTTCCCGTGGCCCCCCTTGGTAAGAACGCCTACGCTTCGCCGCCGCTTCCCTTTGGGGAAGCCTGCGCCTCCTGAACCTTGCTCCCCTTGCGTTAGATAGCGGAGCTGGCGATTGCCGCGGACCCGTCCACCTCATCTCCTTGGCTTGCAGTGGCCGCTGCAAGCCCCTCGTCCCTCACCGGGCAAGCCGAACGGTGGAAAAGAGCTCTGCCAGTGAGCTGGTCCCCTAGTGGATCAGGCGCGGTTCCCTTTCGCTCCGTTGACCCCCGGGGGGTTTTCAATTATAGTAATGACATGTCAGTACTATTTCCAGGTTGTCGCCAGGGGGCAAGTCCGGAAGACCGGAAAGGGATTGAGACCAAGGGAAAGAAAGGAGGTCGAAGGATGGAGGTCAGGGAAGACATCAGCGTGAAGGAGTACTTCGAGGAAGTGGTCCCCAAGATGTTCGAGGAGGAGATCTCCAAGGTGAGCATCGGCGGGATGGAGGGGACCGAGTTCACGGTGGAGTTCGACGTGGACGGCCAGGCTTACAGCCTTGTGGTCAAGGACGCCAAGGAGTTGCAGGTCAAGGAGGGCAAGCTGGAGAGCCCCATGGTCAGGGTCGTCCTTTCCGAGGACGTGTGGCGGAAAGCCATCACCGGCAAGATGCCGGGGGCGGTGGACATGTTCACCGAGATGGGACAGTTGGCCAACCGGAAGCGCTACGACGCCCTCAAGGATACCAAGGGCACTATGAACCTGGAGCTGGCGCTTCCCGACGGGACTACCGCCCAGATCAAGGTGGTGTTCAACAACGCCGACTCCCCCGCCGTGACTTTCAAGACTTCCCTGGAGGACTGGGTAAAGATCGCCTCCGGTGAGCTCCCGGGCCCCATGGCCTTCATGCAGGGCAAGCTGAAGTTGGAGGGCGACATGACCTTTGCCATGTCTTTGGGCAATCTGCTTTCCTGAGCCCGCAAGGGCCGTCGTCTGCTGCCATACTCCGAAAGGGCCCGCCCGGGCCCTTTTCCTTTGGGCCCACACCGGGGAAAGGTCTCCGCCAGCGAACAGGAGCCGGAAGGGCCATCCGGGCCCTTCCTTTTCCACGGCTACCCGAGAGGGGGTATGGGAAAGTTGGGCAGGAGGAAACGACCCCCGGGGGCCTGGGTTAGGGCCAGGGGATGGGCACGGGAGGAAAATGCACTGTTCACCCGGTTTTCTTGATTGACAGGGGGGCATATAGTACCATAATTAACGGTTGAGAAGATGACGAGCCCGCTTAGCTCAGTTGGTAGAGCACATCCATGGTAAGGATGGGGTCAGCAGTTCGAGTCTGCTAGCGGGCTCCATTTGCTAGGATTAAATGCCCTTTGGGCATCACATAGAGTGGCGGTGTAGCTC
>JAPWVA010000113.1 GCA_028275245.1 Actinomycetota bacterium | reverse complement strand
GGACCTAAGTGAGGAGGTGCGCCGCTTTCTCCTATTTCACCGGGGCCAGTTGGAGGACTTCATGGCCCGCCACCCCCGGTTCGGGGAGAGTTTCGTGCCCTACCCTGTTCCGGAGGGAGCGCCTGCGGTGGTGAGGCTCATGGCGGAGGCGGCGGAGCGGGCGGGGGTGGGTCCCATGGCCGCCGTGGCGGGGGCCTTGGCGGAGGTGGTGGGAAAGGACATCATCGACCGCTCTTACGAGATCATAGTGGAGAACGGGGGCGATATCTACCTACGTTCGTCCCGGGAGAGGAAGGTGGGCCTTTTCGCCGGGCCCTCGCCCCTCTCCGGGAAGATAGCCTTTGTCCTACCCCCTACAGGTGATGATGGGGTGGGGATATGCACCTCGTCCGCCACGGTGGGACCCTCCTATAGCGCCGGGAGGGCGGACGCGGCGGTGGTCCTGGCTGAGGGGGCAGCCCTGGCCGATGCCGCTGCCACTGCCCTGGGGAACCGCCTGAAATCCCCCGAGGACATCCCCAAGGCCCTGGAGTTCACCCTGGAGATCCCGGGGGTGTTGGGTGCCGCGGCGGTTATGGGTGAGGTGCTGGGGGTGGTGGGGGAGCTGGAGCTGGCGAGGTCCTGAGAAGGCATCATCGGGCGCCATTTGATTCCGTACCTCGCCCAAACCATGCTCCGCCTGTTGCTGGGGAATGTTTTTGGCTGATTTCTGCTATATTTTCGTTGAAGGCACTTGCGGGGGGTGAGGTCGTGGACCTGGAAGAGGCCAGGAGAAGAGCGGAGGAGCTAAGGGAACAGCTTAACTACCACAATTACCGCTATTATGTGCTCGACGACCCCGTCATCACCGACGAGGAATATGACGCCCTGATGCGGGAGCTCCAGCAGATCGAGGAGAAGTTCCCCGAGCTGGTAACCCCCGATTCCCCCACCCAGCGGGTGGGGGCTCCGCCCGCCGAAGCCTTCGCCCCCGTGCGCCATCGGGCGCGGATGATGAGCCTGGACAACGTGTTCAACGAAGACGAGCTCCGGGCCTTCATCCGGAGGGTGGAGGGAGCGGTGGGAAAGACCAGCTACGTGTGCGAGCTCAAGATCGACGGGGCGGGTATCGCCCTCACCTACGAGAACGGGGTCTTCACGAGGGGGGCCACCCGGGGAGACGGCATCACCGGGGAGGACGTAACCGCCAACCTCAAAACCATCAGGTCTCTGCCCCTCCGGCTCATCGGGGAGCGGAACGTCCCCTACCTGGAGATCCGGGGGGAGGTCTATATGCCCAAGAGGGCCTTCATGGAGCTCAACCGGCAGAGGGAGGAGGAGGGGCAGCCTCCCTTCGCCAACCCCCGCAACGCCGCCGCCGGCTCCCTGCGGCAGCTGGACCCGGCGGTGACCGCCTCCCGCCACTTGGAGCTCATCTGCTACGAGATAGGCTACATCGAGGGGAAGTCCTTCCGCACCCACGAGGATGTACTCCGGCAGATAGCTGCCTGGGGATTCAAGGTGAGCGAGCACTGGCGGAGGGCGGAGGATGCCGAGGAGATCATGGATTTCGTCCGGGAATGGATAGATCGCCGCGATGAGCTGGAGTACGAGGTGGACGGCGCGGTGATCAAGGTGAACCCGCTGGAGCATCGGGAACTGCTGGGAGCCACCAGCAAGGCCCCCCGCTGGGCGGTGGCCTATAAGTTCCCCGCTGAGGAGAAGATCACCCGCCTCATCGACATCCAGGTCAACGTGGGAAGGACGGGGGCCCTGACCCCCACCGCCATCCTGGAGCCGGTCTTCGTGGGCGGGTCCACCGTCTCTCGGGCCACACTGCACAACGAGGACGAGATCCGGCGCAAGGGGATAAAGATCGGGGATTACGTCCTGGTCCACAAGGCAGGGGACGTGATACCGGAGATCATCAAGCCCATAGTGGAGCGCAGGGATGGTAGCGAGAGGGATTTCGTGATGCCGGACAGGTGCCCGGCCTGCGGCAGCAAGGTCTACCGGCCGGAGGGAGAGGTGGTGGCTCGTTGCATCAACGTGGACTGCCCTGCCCGTCTTTTCGAGAGCATACTCCACTTCGCCTCCCGGGGGGCCATGGACATCGAGGGACTGGGACCGGCCACCATCCAGGAGCTGATGGAGAAGGGTTATGTGAGGTCGGTGGAGGACATATATTACCTCACCCCGGATCAGCTCTACACCCTTAACGGGTTCCGAGACAAGTCGGTGAGCAACCTTTTGAATGCTATAGAGAAGAGCAAGTCGCGGCCCCTCTCCCGGCTCCTCTTCGGCCTAGGGATCCGCCACGTGGGAGCCCACATGGCGGAGGTTTTGGCCCGCAGGTTCCGCACCATGGACGCGCTGGCCAAGGCTACCCGAGAGGAGCTGCTCTCGGTGGAAGAAGTGGGCCCTACCATAGCAGACAGCGTGGTGGCTTTCTTCCGCGAGCCCCGTAACCTGGAGCTGATCCGCCGCTTGAAGGAGGCGGGGGTGAACATGGAGGAGCCGGTGGAGGAGGTGCCCCGTATCTTGGAGGGCCTGACCTTCGTGCTCACTGGGGGCCTGGATTCCATGACCCGAGAGGAGGCGAAACAAGCCATAGAGGCGCGGGGAGGCCGGGTGAGCTCCAGCGTCAGCAGGAAGACGGATTACGTGGTGGTGGGCACTGACCCGGGGAGCAAGTACGACAAGGCCCGGGAGCTGGGGGTGACCACCATAGGCGAGGAGGAGTTCCTCACCCTTCTTAAGGAGGGGCCGAGGTCCTAAGAACCGGCCCAGGAGCGGGGACGAGCCGGTGAGGGGCCGTGGGAAAGATTCCCGGAAAGAATCGGGGGAAGCGAGGGAGGACCTCATGATCGACAGGAGGGAAGTGGAGCACGTGGCCTGGCTGGCCCGCCTGGAGCTGACCGAGGAGGAGAAGGAGAAGTTCTCCCGCCAGCTGGGGAGGATACTGGAGCACGCCGAGAGGATTAAATCGGTGGACACGACGGGAGTGGAGCCCACCTCCCACGTCCTACCCCTCAAGAACGTGATGCGCGCCGACGTGGTCAGACCCGGGCTCACCCAGGAGGAGGCCTTGAGCAACGCGCCGCGTCGGGAGAGCGGTTACTTCGTCGTGCCGCGGATAATCTGAGCATCGCACGATTTGCCCGGAAAGGAATCTCCATGCAGGAGGCAACGCTTTTGTTGACTTGCGCGGTACTGCTGGCGGCGGGTCTGTGGTTGAGGTGGAGGGTGGCTTCCCGGCGGGAGCCGGGTTGCTGGCTCACCCCCTGGTTCGTCCTACTGGCCCTGGCTGGCCTCTTCGACGCCCTTTCCCTGGCCGCCGGAGGGGGGACAGTGGGGTCGGCGGCCTTCTCATCTTCCCTCTTGCTGGAATTGGGCGCCTCCTACCTCCTCTTCCTGTTCTCCCGTTCCTTTTCCCACCCCACCGATTTCCGGGCGTTCTTCTGGTCGGTGCCCCTACAGTTCGCCGCGGCCCTGGTCCTGGGGGGTGGGGAGGCGCTGCTCTACAGGGGCCAGGGCCTCTGGTCCCTAGACCCGAAGGAGCCGGCCTCCCTGGTGGTCCTGGCCGTCGCGACCCTGTACGCCTTGCTCGTGCTGGCCCATATGGTGGGTTTGTACGGCTCGCTCCGGGAGGAAGGGGGAAGGTCGAGCAAGGTGGCGGTGCTCGCCCTGGCCTTCCTCATGGTGCTCTCCGGTGGCGGGGTGAGGAACGCCCTGGCCGGGCATTTCCCCCCGGTCCTATACGCCGGTGCCGCCCTCAGGCTGGCGGGCACCGGCCTCCTGGTGGCATCCCTAAAGGGCGTGCCCGCCCGAGGGGTGGAGGAAGCGCTGGAAGGCAGGAGGTGATCCGTGGAACCCCTTTACCTATCCGAGGCGTGGCGGATCCGGGAGTTGCTGCTGCGACGGGAGGCCTCTCCCCGCGAGGTGCTGGAGACGGTGAGGGAACGGGCCCAGGCCGTGGAGCCCCTGGTCAATGCCTACATCACCGAGACCTGGGAGTTGGCGGAAGAGGCAGCCGAGGAGGCGGAGAGGGCCCTGGCGCGGGGCGAGGACCCCGGTCCCGCCGCCGGCATCCCCATGGCCGTCAAGGACATCCTTTGTACCCGTGGCGTCAGGACCACCTGTGCCTCCCGGATATTGGAGAACTACGTCCCGGTCTACGATTCCACGGTTATCGAAAGGCTCAAGGCCGCTGGGCTCACCATGGTGGGCAAGGCCAACATGGACGAGTTCGCCATGGGTTCCTCCACCGAGAACTCCTATTTCGGCCCCACGAGGAATCCTTGGGACCTGGATCGGGTGCCAGGAGGTTCCAGCGGGGGGTCAGCAGCCGCGGTGGCGGCGGGGGAGGCTCTCTGGGCCCTGGGATCGGACACCGGGGGTTCCATCCGTCAGCCAGCCTCCTTCTGCGGATTGGTGGGCATGAAGCCCACCTACGGCAGGGTCTCCCGCTATGGGTTGGTGGCCTTCGCCTCCTCGCTGGACCAGGTGGGGCCCATCACACGATGCGTGAGGGATTGTGCCCTGCTCCTGCGGCTCATCTGCGGTCATGACCCACGGGATTCCACCTCCCTACCGGAAGAGGTCCCGGATTTCCCGGCCCTTTTAGACGGCGAGGTGAGGGGGATGAGAGCTGGCGTGCCGGTGGAGTTGATGGGGGAGGGGATAGACCCCGGGGTCAAAAGGGCGGTGGAGGGTTCCCTCCGCATTCTGGAGGACCTGGGAATGTCGGTGGAGGAACTGAGCCTTCCCCACCTGGAATACGCCCTGGACGCTTACTACATCATCGCCCCCGCCGAGGCCAGTTCCAACCTGGCCCGATACGATGGCGTCCGCTACGGAATGAGGGTGGAGGGGGAGGACGTGCTGGACATGTATTCCAGGACCAGGGCGGTGGGTTTCGGCGACGAGGTGAAGAGAAGGATAATGCTAGGCACCTACGCCCTTTCCGCCGGTTACTACGAGGCCTACTACGCCCAGGCACAGAAGGTGAGGACCCTTATCATCGGGGATTTCCGCCGTGCCTTCGAGCGGTGTGATGTGCTGGTGAGCCCCACCTCTCCCACGGTTGCCTTCCGCCTGGGGGAACGGCTGGAGGACCCGCTTGCCATGTACATGTCGGACATCTGCACCATCCCGGTGAACCTGGCCGGACTCCCGGCCATAAGCATCCCCTGCGGGCTGGACCAGGGTCTCCCCGTAGGGTTCCAGGTCATCGGGAAGCTCCTGGACGAGGCCACGG
>JAPWVA010000112.1 GCA_028275245.1 Actinomycetota bacterium | reverse complement strand
TAGCCGGGGGAAGCAAAAGCCGCCCCACCAGCGGCGGCCTCCCTCCCGGCCGTTCATCACGCCCTGAGCGTCGCGGAGAGAAGGAGGAGCCCATGGATGCGCCGGATATCCATCGATTGCTTCGGGACCTGGAGGAGCTGTCCTCCCTGCTAAACCAGGTAGATGAGGAAAACCCCTCCACCTGGGGAGGTATCCGCGATTCCTTAGGCAAGGTTCTCAAGGTCCTGGAAAAACTCCCCGGCCTACCCCTCGAATGCCTCCAATCCTTGAAAAAAGCGGAGGAGGGCATGTTCTCGGGCTGTCCGGAGGCCCTCGCGGAGGCGGGAAAAGCCCTGGATGAGCTGTTCATCCACCTGGGCACCGTCGGAGCGGCGGTTGCCCCGGGGCCCGGAGGAGTCGGTGAACCTTCCCCCGGTGCAGGGCGCGAGGACCCCGAGGCTTCCTCCGGGAAAACGGAGCTTGCCGCTGAAACCGCCCACCGCCACCCGGGAGAAAGGGGCGACGCTCCCCTGCCGGAAAAGGAGGCGGAGGAGCTCTCCATGGACCTGGAGGTGCTATGCGGGCTGGCGGAAGAGCTGGAGCCCGGCTTCGTGCCGGGGATGGCCAACATCCTGGAGAGGAACCTGGCCCGGGAAGTCCTGCCTGGGGAGCTCCACCAGGCCTTAAAGGAGGCTTGGGAAGCGCTGAACCGCTTCGGGCAGGGCGACCGGGAGGCGAGAAACACCATCCTCGCCTCCTTGCTCCGCGCCAGGGAGGTCCTTTCCACCGCGGTGCAAGCCGGGGTTGAGGCCTTCCTTGCCGGGGAGGACGCGAGGCCCCTGGAGGAGGAGCTAGAAAGGCTGGAGGAACTCGAGGCGTTCCTGATGGAGGAGGAGAAGAGGGAAAGCCCCCACTTCGACAGGGCGGCGGAGTACCTGTCGGCCCTAGCCGGGCGGTCGGAGGGACTAAAGCTCGGCTCCCTGGCCAAAGAGCTCCTGCAAACCGCGGAAGCGTTGGGGCAGGGCAAGCCGTCCCACCGGGCCCTGGATATCTTACTTCAACTGAAGGATAAGCTTTACGAACACTTTCAAGCTCTGCTTGAAGCTTCTGGTGTTCCAGCCGAAGCGGAGGAAATAGCCGCGTTGCTCGCCTCCCTCCGCCAGGCCGTCTCAGAGGGAACCCCCCCGTCCACTTTTAGGGACACGACCATTCCCAGGGACACAACCAAAGACCAAGGCCTCACCCCCCGGGAGAGCTCACCGACGGGAAGCGTCACCGGGGTGAGACCGTTGGTGGGGTTGCAAGCCGCGGAGGAGGAGCTCGTCGACTTCGTGGCCGAGGCCCCCGAGGACCTGCAGCGGGTGGAGACCGCTTTACTGGAGCTGGAAAAGGACCCGGAATGCCGGGAATGGCTCAACGAGGCTTTCCGCGGCTTTCACAACCTCAAGGGGAGCGCCGGGTTCCTCAAGCTGGAGGATATGGTGAACGTCGCCCACGCGGCGGAAAACCTCCTCTCCGAAGCCCGGGAGGGCCGCGTGAAGCTCACCGGTCCCTACGCCGACCTTGCCCTGGAGGCCTTGGACCTGCTACGGGAGATGCTCCGCCGAGTGCAGGACCATCTGCAAGGGAAGACCTACCGCTCTCCGGACCATTATCCCGAGGTCCTTTCCCGGCTCCGCTCCTGGAAGGAGGCAGCACCCGGCCCCGGGAAGGCAGGGGAAACCCGAGGGCACAGGACCTTCGATAAGCGGGCCGTCCCAACGGGTACCGCAGGCGTAGCCCCCCGCCGGGAAAGGGTGGTCGCCAGCGAGGAATCCTCCCTTCGAGACCTCACCGAAGAGGCCGCGGTTGCCACCGGCTCCCCCACCGGCCCGGCGGGGAGCCGCCTGGAACGCGGCTCGGAGGAGGGAAGCACCGCCGGGACCCGGGCAGCCCCGGAGGCCGGCAGGGAGACGGCTCGGGAGCAGTTCGTGAAGGTGAGCACCACCCGGCTGGACAGCCTCATCGACGTGGTGGGCGAGCTGGTCATCGCTCACTCCATGGTGGCCCAGGAGGAAGAGCTGCGCGCCACCAAGAACCCTCGCCTGGCCAAGAACCTATCCCAGCTGTCCAAGATCATCCGTGAACTGCAGGAGCTGGCCATGGCACTGCGCATGGTATCCCTCAAACCTACCTTCCAGAAAATGGCAAGAGCGGCTCGAGACCTCTCCGTCCGCTCCGGCGTCCCAGTGGACTTCACCTACTCCGGCGAGGACACCGAGATCGACCGCAACGTGGTGGAGGAGATCGCCAACCCCCTGGTACACATGATCCGCAACGCCATCGACCACGGCATCGAGCCCCCCGAGGAACGCCGGGCCCGGGGTAAGCCCGAGAGGGGCCGCATCCACCTGCGGGGTTATCACCAGGGAGGCAACGTGGTCATCGAGCTGGAGGACGACGGGAGGGGCATCGACCCTGCGAAGGTGCTGGCCAAGGCCAGGGCTCAGGGGCTGGTGGGGGAGGACGAGGAACTGTCCCGCGAGGAGGTTCTGCAGCTCATCTTCCGGGAGGGCTTCTCCACCGCCGACCGGGTGACCGACATCTCCGGCCGCGGGGTAGGTATGGACGTGGTGAAACGCACGGTGGAGTCCCTGCGGGGCCGGGTGGAGGTGCAATCGGAGCTTGGCCGGGGTACGCGGGTGACCCTGCGCCTCCCCCTGACACTGGCCATCATCGACGGCATGGTCACCAGGGTGGGCGGCGAGAACTATATCCTGCCTTCCATCGCCATCCAGGAGTCCTTCCGGCCCGCGGCCGGGCAGCTCAAGACGGTTTCCGGGAAAGGAGAACTCATTCTCTCCCGGGGAGAGCTCATCCCCCTCTTCCGACTGCACCGCCTCTTCGCGGTTCCCGGGGCGGTGGAGGATCCCTATAGGGCGCTGGTGCTGGTCATCGGTGACAACGGCAAGAAATGCGGGCTCATGGTGGACGAGATCGAGGGCCAACAGCAGGTGGTGATAAAACCCCTGGGCCAGTCCCTCCCCCGCCTGCCCGGGGTTGCGGGCGGGGCCATCATGGGAAGCGGCCGCGTGGCCCTCATCCTCGACCCCCAGGAGCTCATTTCCCTGTCCGGAAGGAGGTGATGGGCCGAAAGGTGATGCAGCGAGGCGCAGGCGTGCACCGGGCAAGGGATGCCCAAGGATTGACGAGCGAGGAGGTGTTGCCCATGGAGGCATCCGCCATCAGGGAAAAGGAGGGAAAGAATCCAGGCCTCAACAAGTACCTCACCTTCACCCTGGGAGAGGAGGAGTACGGACTGGACATCCTGATGGTCAAGGAGATCATCGGGATGCTGGACATCACCCGGGTCCCTCGCCTGCCGGACTTCGTGCTCGGGGTCATCAACCTGCGAGGGAAAATCATCCCCGTGGTGGACCTACGGCGCAAGTTCGGCCTGGAGCCCCAGGAGGACACCAAGGAGACCTGCATCATCGTGGTGGACCTGGGAAGGACCCTCATGGGCATGAGGGTGGACCGGGTCTCGGAGGTGCTGGACCTCGCCCCGGAGGACATCGAGGACACCCCCTCCTTCGGAGCGGAGGTGCAGACCGATTTCATCACCGGCATGGGCAAGGCCGGGGAACGGGTGATCATGCTCCTGGACATCTCCCGGGTTCTCACCGGGGAGGAGCTGGAGGCGGTCTCCGGATGCTACCGGCAGGAGGGATGAAGCGGTAAAAACTCCCACCAAGCATCGGCTGCACTTTTCCGCGACACTTCCGTTCCCCATCTCAGGCGAGGAATAAAAACTCGGAGGTGAAGATCGATGATCGAGAGGTGGAAGAACGCCAAGGTGGCCACCAAGTTGCTGGTCTTCTCGGGACTGCTCCTCGCCCTCATCGTGGCGGTAGGGGTGGTGGGGGTGATCGGCATATCCTCGTTGAAAAAAGATAATGAGGACCTGGGAGGCAAGCAAGTCCCCAGCCTGAGGGATCTTCTCGAAATACAGGTCGGGATGAACGAGGTGCTGGTGGGCACCCGGGGGCTCTGCATCGGCAGGATGTTCAAGAACCCCACCACCCGACAGGCCCAGTTCGACTACATCGCCGGGACGGGCCAGTACGAAGGAAGCGGATTTGCTCGCTGCGAGGCCCACATCCGGGATTACGAGGCGGTGCCCAAGAGCGCCGAGGAGGAGCGGCTATGGGCCCAGTTCAAGGGCCAGTACCAGGCCTTCATGGACGAGACCGACCTCTTCGTCTCCAAGGCCCGGGAGTACGAGCGGCTTCTGGCTAGCGGCGCGAGCGAGGACGATCCCCGGGTGGAGAAATTAGACACCGAGGTCGAGGACATCATGCTCTCCGCTCGGGAGAAATGGAAGCCCGCCAACGCCACCATCAACGAAATAGTGGACCTGACCCAGTCTCAGGCGGCCGAGGCCGTTTCCTCGGCCCGCTCCACCGCCTCCTCCTCCACCGCTTCCTCGGTGATCATGCTGGTGGTGGGTGCAGCCCTGGCGGCGCTTTTCGCCTTCTATTTGGTGCGCACCATCCAAAAAACGGTAAATAATATGAAAGGGCAGGCGGAGGCCCTGGTAACGGCGGCTCTGGAAGGCGACCTGGACGCCCGGGGCGACCCCTCGTCTCTCTCCCCTGAGTTCCGCCCGTGTATCCAGGGCTTCAACCAAGTCCTGGACCGCGTGGTGGAGTACCTCGACACACTTCCGACCCCTTTCATGATCGTGGACCGGGAATTCAACATTCGTTTCATGAACCGAATCGGTTGCGAGGTCCTGGCCTCCTCTCGGGATTCGCTCAAGGGCACTCGCTGCTACGACCACTTCCGCACCGATGACTGTCGGAATGAGCGTTGCGCCGTGGCGCGGGCCATGGCCGAGAGGGCGGTCAGGTCCTCCGAGACCACGGCCCGGCCGGCGGGAAAGGAGCTGGAGATCCGCTACACCGCCGTGCCCAACCTGGACGGGGAGGGCCAGGTGATCGGGAGCACTGAGATAGTGGTGGACCAAACCGATATAAAGCAAGCGGCCCGACGCGCGGAGAGGGTCGCCGCCTTCCAAGACTCCGAGACCGGAAAGCTCATCTCCGTCATGCAGTCCCTGACCCAGGGCGACCTGGAGGTCTCCTACCAAGTGGAGGAGGGCGACCAGGACACCGCAAAGGTGAGGGAGTCCTACCTCAGGATCAAGGAGGCCCTGGATCGGCTGGTGGATTACCTGAAGAACATGGCCGAGGTGGCGGGCAGGATCGCCCAGCGAGACCTGGACCAGGAGGTGAACCCGCTTTCCGAAAGGGACGCCTTCGGCAACGCCTTCCGCGCCATGATCG
>JAPWVA010000111.1 GCA_028275245.1 Actinomycetota bacterium | reverse complement strand
GAAACCCCCAGGTGGTCAAGGGACCGGGTGAGGTGGAGGTGGCTGGCATCAGGATAAGGGGGTTCTCCTCCTACCACGACGCAAAAGGAGGTGCGGAGAGAGGGCCCAACACGGTGTACCGTTTCACTATGGGGGGCATGGACTTCGTCCACCTGGGGGACCTGGGACACCTGCCCGATCGGGATCTGGCCGAAAGGATCACCGGGGCCGACGTGCTCTTCGTCCCGGTGGGGGGAACCTTCACCATCGACGACGAGCAGGCCGAGGAGTTGGTGAAAATGCTAGCACCACGGATAGCCGTGCCCATGCACTTCCGCAACAAAGCCTGCGCCTTCCCCATCAAGACGGTCGACCCCTTCCTCCAGCGCTTCGACCGGGTGGAAAGGGCGGGGAGGGGACCCCTCTACCTGGCCCGGGGGGTGCTGCCCGACCCCACCACTGTGGTGCTCCTGGATTACTCGTCCTGAAGTAGGGACACGAAGGAGGATGGCCATGAAGGCGGTGGTGATGGCGGGAGGACAGGGGACGCGCCTGCGGCCCCTGACCAGCAACAAGCCCAAGCCCATGCTCCCGGTGGTCAACCGGCCTATGATGCAGCATATCGTGGAGCTCCTCGCCGGAAAGGATTTCCGGGAACTGGTGGTCACCCTGCAATTCCTCCCCACCCTCATCACCAACTATTTCGGCGACGGGTCGGAATGGGGGGTGAGCATGACCTACGTCATCGAGGACACCCCCTTGGGAACGGCGGGAAGCGTCAAAAACTGCGCCCGTTTCCTGGACGACACCTTCTTGGTCATCAGCGGCGATGCCCTCACCGACATCGACCTGGGGGAACTGTTGTGCTTCCACCGGGAAAAGGGGGCCATGGCCACCCTGGCCCTTCTCCGGGTGGAAAACCCCCTGGAGTTCGGAATTGTGGTCACCGACCAGGAGGGGAGGATTGAAAGGTTCCTGGAGAAACCCAACTGGGGCCAGGTCTTCAGCGACACCGTAAACACGGGGATCTACGTATTGGACCCCTCTATCCTGGACCACATCCCCGAGGGTACTCCCTTCGACTTCTCCAAGGACCTCTTCCCCTACCTGCTGGAGAAGGGCTACCCCCTATATGGCTATGTGGCCAGGGGGTACTGGTGCGACATAGGCAACTTCGAGCAGTACGTACGGGCCCACAAGGACATCCTGGACGGACGCACCGACATCAAGCCCCCTGGGTTCCGCATCTCCGAGAACGTGTGGATGGGAGAGGGCACCGAGGTGGAGGAGGGCGCCGTGATCAGGGGTCCCGCGGTGATAGGCAGGAACTGCAAGATAGAAAAGGGCGCCGTGATAAGGGAATACACCGTTCTGGGAGACAACGTGGTGGTAAAGAAGGACTCCTTCGTCCACCGGGCCATCGTGTACGAGAACGTCTACGTAGGGCCCAGTTCCCACCTGAGGGGATGCGTGGTGGGTAAGAATTGTGACCTGAAGGGCAACGTTCGCCTGGAGGAAGGGGTGGTGGTGGGAGACGAATGCCTCATCGGGGAGAACGTCCTAGTCAACCACGACGTTAAGATATACCCCTTCAAGGTGGTGGAGAACGGGGCTACCGTCAACACCAGCATCATCTGGGAATCCCGGGGACTTCGGACCCTCTTCGGCAAGCGGGCCATCTCCGGTATCATGAACGTGGACATCACCCCCGAGCAGGCACTGCGCATCGCCATGGCTTACGGTTCCACCCTGCCCATGGGCTCAACGGTGATCACCTCTCGGGACGCCTCCCGGGCCGCCCGCACCATAAAGAGAGCCATCATCACCGGCCTCAACTCCACCGGGGTGAACGTGGCCGACCTGGAGATCTCCCCCTCGCCGGTTAACCGTTTCGCCATCGTAGCGGAGCGGGCGGTGGGGGGAGTGGACGTCCGGGTATCAGCCTTCGACCCCCAGTCCATAGAGATCCGCTTCTTCGACGGGAAGGGCATCGACCTTTCGGAAAGCGGCCAGCGGGAAATCGAGAAGATCTTCCATCAGTCCAGCTTCCGCCGAGCCTTCGCCGACGAGATAGGGGCCATCATCTTCCCTCCCCGGATTTTGGACATGTACACAGCCCAGCTGCTCTCTCGGCTCGACGTGGAGAGGATCCGCTCCCGCCGGTTCAGGGTGGTGGTGGACTACGCCTACGGTAGCTCCTCCATGATCATGCCCTACGTTTTCGGCCAGCTGGGTTGCGACACCCTTTCCCTGAACAACTTCACCGATGAAAGGAAGGTTTCCCTGAGCCAGGAAGAGCTCAACGCCTCCCTGCGACGCCTCTCAGAACTGGTGAAGAGCTCCCGTTCCCACCTGGGCCTGCTCATGGATAACGCCGCCGAACGCATCTATATCGTGGACGATCGGGGAAAAGTGGTGCCTCCGCAGGCCGCTCTGCTGCTCTTCATAGCCCTGCTGGGGGAGGCGGGCGAGAGGGGAAGCATCGCCGTTCCAGTGAGCGTCACCTCCCGGGTGGAGGAGCTGGCCCGCCGCTATGGCCTGGAGGTGAAGCGCACCAAGGTAAGCCGGAGCGACCTCATGAGGACCAGCATGGAGGACGGGGTCGTCTTCGGCGGCGCCGGCGGGGGAGGTTACATATTCCCCTCATTCCTGCCCACTTACGACGCCATGGCCAGTTCCGCATTCCTCCTCCACTACCTGTCCGCCATCGACAAGCCTTTGTCCCACATCCTGGGAGAGCTTCCCCCCATCTACCTGCTCTCGGAGGAAATACCCGCCAGCTTCGAGCAGAAGGGCACCATAATGCGCCGCCTCATGGAAAGCCTGAAGGGGGAAAACCTGGAACTCATCGACGGAATAAAGGCGCTCATGGACGGGGGGGAATGGGTTCTGGTGCTCCCCGACCCCGACGAGCCGGTCCTGCACCTGATCTGCGAATCCTCCAGTGAGGAAAGGGCGGGGAGGCTCATCCGCGACTTCTCATCCCGTATCATGGAAATCACCGGTACTTAGGCGGTACATAGGTATCCTGAGGGAAGGTAAGGAGCGATGCCCGGGTCCAGCGGCGATGCCGGTACAGGAGGCGAGGTCCCCGCGCCGGAGATCGAGGAGGTGTGAAGGATGGCCCACCATATAGACCCCAAAGGCGCCCTGCTGGTCATCGACATGCTCAATGACTTCATCGAGGAGAAGGGGGCGCTGGTAGTCCCGGGAGCCAAGAGGATCGTTCCCTTCATCCGCGAGGTGCTGGAGGAGTTCCGATCCCTCGGACGCCCGGTGATCTTCATCAAGGACTCCCACAGACCCGATGACGCCGAGTTCGCTTACTGGCCACCCCACGCAGTGGCCGGCACCTGGGGAGGAGAGGTGGTGGAGGAGTTGAAACCCCTCCCCGGTGAGTACCAGGTGTCCAAGAGGAGGTACAGTGCTTTCTTCGGCACCGACCTCGACTTGGTGCTGCGGGAACTCGGGGTGGAAAAGGTTTACCTCACCGGAGTGCTCACCAACATCTGCGTATACGCTACCGCCCTGGATGCAGCCATGAGGGGATACAAGGTGGCCGTTTTCCGCCGGGGGGTGGCTTCCCTTAGCGAGGAGACCGACCGATTCATATTCCAACAACTTGCAGAGGTGCTCAAGGCGGACCTACTATGAGGCCCAGGCATCCCTTTCCGGACCCGTCAGGGTGAGGGAAAGGCCTTCCAGCTGGGCCTCCACCAATGGAGGGAGGTGAGGAAGATATTCCACGTGGCATCCACCGAGGACGTGCTCTCGGGAAAGGTAACCGACGTCTACTTCACCAACGTGGAGAAAGCCCTGAAGTTCTTGGGCATCAACCCTTGGGTGTCCGCTGAGGTGAGGGCCAGCTCCCTCCCGGAGGAATGGACCTGGGCGGTTTTCGCCGGCCTGGAGGAGGCGCTCAGGCTTCTGGAGGGCAGGGAGGTAGACGTCCACGCGCTGCCCGAGGGAACCCTTTTCCGGGCCGAGGAAACGGTCTTGGTCATCGAAGGGAGGTATCTGGAATTCGCGGTACTAGAGACGGCCCTTCTGGGATTCATCTGCCAGGCCACCGGCGTGGCCACTAAGGCAGCCCGCTGCCGGGTGGCGGCGGGGGAAAGGCTGCTCCTCAGCTTCGGGGCCCGCCGCATCCACCCCTTCATCGCCCCCATGGTGGAGAGGAACGCTTTCATCGGGGGTTGCGACGGCGTGTCGGTGGTATTGAGCGCCGAGCTCATAGGGGAACGACCCACCGGGACTATGTCCCACTCCCTGATGCTATGCGTGGGAGACGAGAAGACCGCCTTCCAGGCCTTCGACCGGGCGGTGGACCCCAATGTGAGGAGGGTGGCCCTCATCGACACCTTCCAGGACGAGAAATTCGGCGCCATCACCGCGGCGGAGGCTCTGGGGGAGCGACTCTTCGCCGTCCGCCTGGACACCCCCAGCTCCCGGAGGGGCGACTTCGCCAAGATACTACAAGAGGTGCGGTGGGAGCTGGACATCCGGGGTTATGGGCACGTGAAGATACTGGTGAGCGGGGGCATCGATGAACACAAGATCCTCCAGCTCAACCCGTACGCCGACGGTTACGGGGTGGGCACCTCCATCTCCAACGCCCCTGTCGTGGATTTTTCTTTCGACATCGTGGAAGTGGAGGGCGAGCTTCGTTCTAAACGGGGCAAGATGTCGGGGAAAAAGCAGCTATATCGCTGTCCCTCCTGTGGGAACCGGGCCCTCCATCCCTGGGGTAGGGAGGCGCCCCGCTGTTCTTGCGGGGAAACTATGGAGCCCTTGCTCGTGAAGTTCATGGAGAGGGGGAGGCTCCTTTTGGACCTGCCCCGCCCGCAGGATATCAGGTCCCGCACTCTGCGGGAGATCTCGGGTCAGGCTGTTTGAAGGGCATCCCGAGGGCAAGATGGGCCTTTCCGCTTCAGAGGCACCCCGTTTACTCAGGCTGGTCCGCCTACCGCCCATGAGCAGCTATTCCCAGATGGCCCTGGACCACGCTCTGCTCCTGTGCGCCCGGGAGGATGGGTTCCTCCCCGTCCTAAGGTTCCAACGCTGGGAACCCCCCGCGGTGTCCCTGGGGAGGTTCCAGGACATATCCGAGCTGGACCTGGAGGAATGTGCCCGCTGGGGCATAGAGGTGGTGCGCAGGCCCACCGGGGGTAAGGCCCTCCTACACCTGAATGACTTCACCTACTCGGTGATCCTTCCCCCTTCTTACCCCCTCCCCCCCGACCTCATGGCTCGCTACCGCAGGATCAGTGGCGGCATCATCAGGGCCCTGGGCAAATTGGGGCTGGAGGCCAGGGTGGGGGATGATCCCGGCGGCGCTT
>JAPWVA010000110.1 GCA_028275245.1 Actinomycetota bacterium | reverse complement strand
CATGTTTCCTCCCCGACAAGGACGAGTTGGCCCTACCCAGCAAGGGCGTCCAGGTCCGCTCCACCTCCTTCTTGAACGCCGCCATCTTGGGATGCCTTCTGAATTTCCAGGATGCGGAAGGAGCAGCCTGGGCGCTTCACCGTCTGGATGACCTGGGCCTCGATTTCATGGCCCTTTCCGCCCAAGCCCTTTTCCTCTGGGAGATGGGAAGGGATGGCCTGCTGCGACCAGGCGATGTCGAAGGACTTCCCCTGGAAGACGCACCCGCGCTACTCATGGAGCTCGCGGAGCGGGTAGTCCACCGGCGAGGGAGGATCGGGGAGGCCCTTTCGCTGGGTTGGAGGGGTGTGAAGGAGATTTTCGGGGAGGAAGTGGAGCGCAGGGTCCCCCTGGTGAGGGACGTGGAGTGCATCTACGACCCGAGGATTGGCGGCCTGGGCACCATGGAGTTCGAACAGCTGCTCAGCCCGCGGGGACCGGCCTCCGCCAGCGGCGGCTCCCCCACTTACCTGCCGGGGATGGAGCCAGCGAAGATGCGGCGCCTCACGGAGAGGATGGGGGCGGATGGCCAGGCCCTGGACCGGATTTTCCCCCGGCCTGGGGTCTTGAACGTGGGCAGGCTCACCCGTTACGCCGAGGACTGGTTCGCCCTTTTCAGCTCCCTCGGGTTGTGCAACCGGCACCAGATCAATCGCTTCTACCATGTCGATCTCCTGGCCAGGGTATACGGTGCGGTAACCGGGGAAGAAAAGGATCCGGATGCGCTGCTGGAGTCGGCTTCCCGTGCATGGGACCTTTACAGGGAGTTAAACGAAGGTCTGGGAAGGGGGAAGGATGCCGACCGCGTTCCGGTGGCCTGGTTCGGCGGCGGGCCCTGGTTCGCGAGGGACCTACCGGTGTTGGACTATTTCGGGCGGGAGCTCTCCTTGAAGGACGTGGAGTCCCTCCTCCTCGATTACTACGATGAGAGGTCGCGGCCGCGCGCACCCCTTGCCGAACCAGGTGGAAGGAGTTCCAGTCGGCAAGAGGGGCCGGTAGGGGAATTGGCATGATGGGACATCGCCGCTTCATGGAGATGGCCCTGGAGGAAGCCCGCCGGGCCGCGGAGAGAGGGGAAGTGCCCGTGGGGGCAGTGCTCGTCCAGGGGGACCGAGTGATAGGCAGGGGACACAACCTTCGCGAGACCCTGGGGGACCCCCTGGCCCATGCCGAGATCCTCGCCCTCCGGGAAGGGGCAAGGGAGTTAGGAGGGTGGAGGCTGGAGGGTTCCACCCTGTACGTCACGCTGGAGCCCTGCCCCATGTGCGCAGGGGCCCTGGTGCTGGCCCGGGTGGAAAGACTGGTCTTCGGGGCCAGGGACCTGGTAATGGGGGCGGCCGGCAGCCGGTACAACCTGGTGCAGGACGAGAACCTCCCCCACCGGGTGGAGGTGTTGGAGGGGATGCTGGAAGAGGAGTGCCGAGAGCTCCTGCGTTCCTTCTTCCGGAACCGTAGGGGAGCCGGGGGTTGACCCGGCGGAGTTCCACCGACCCGGGACCGAGCTCGTTTTTTCGCGGACGGTTTGGTCCGTGGGACTTTGCCCAGCGGGGGAGGATACCCCCTCCCATACCCTGCTGAGCCGCGTCGGGATGACCGCCCATACCCCCCGAGCCACGGTCTCGACCCGGGAAAGGGGGTCCACGGGCCCTTTGGCCGGCAGTGGAAATGTAATACCATTTACTCGGAGAGGTGGCAGAGCGGCCGAATGCGGCGGTCTCGAAAACCGTTGGACCCTTCACGGGGTCTCGTGGGTTCGAATCCCACCCTCTCCGCCAGCGAATCCAAGTAGGCTTTTTCGAGCATCGGGGAAGGAGGCGGACTGGAAGGGAAAGGAGGCGCATATGCCCACCGTTACCGTGGAAGGGCCCAAGATACCCGACTTGGAAAAGAAGAGGGCCCTGGCGAAGGAGATCACTGACGTGCTCGAGCGGGTCTACGGCCTGCCCCGGGAGGCTTACACGGTGGTCATCCGGGAGAATCCCCCGGAGAACGTGGCGGTGGCGGGGACCCTTATCGTGGACCGTGCCGGCAGGGGGTCGGGCTGAGCGGCATCCAGACGGGGGTGTCGACCGTCCGTGGAATCACGGGGCTGCGATGCATTTCAGACGCGACGCATATAAAATATTTAAACGGGAAGTCTTTTTGGTTTGGGCCAGCGGAAGGGTGACCGAGTTGGCCTAAGGTGATCGCCTGCTAAGCGATTGTGCGGGTAAAACCGCACCGTGGGTTCGAATCCCACCCCTTCCGCCAGGTTTCGCAAGGAGGGTTCAGCCCTCCTTGTTTTTCGTCTTACTTTCCGTCAACAGTTTTCCATCAAATCCCGGTAGGGCGCGGAAACCTCTAGACCCATCCCTCTCTTAACCCCCTCTTCCGCTCGTCGGTCGCCGGGTTTGACAGGGAAATAGGTAGGAAAATAAGATTAGTGCGCCTCGGTCCCCGTGAGCCGTGGCCCCATGGGTAGCGGGAGGGGGTTCGTGTAAGTGAAGTACCGGCGCCGTGGCGGGCCGCCGGCGGGGAACGCCCGGCCGTGGATTCATAGCAAGGAAGGCTTTTGGGGGAAGGAGGAGCCATGAAAAAGAGGTATCTGGCCCTTTTGTTGCTGGCCGGTGCGGGGGCGGCCGGCGCCTATTACGTGCGTTTCAGAAGGGAGTGGAGGATACCGGGCTGCGGAAAGGTGGAGCTTAGGGAGGAGCAGCCCAATCCCCTCACCTCCATGTTATCCGAGATGGTCAAAGCCCTCCTCAAGGACCCGGCCAAGAAGGAGATCGCAGACCGGATGTGCTTCTCCGTTGCCATAAAGGACATAGACCACCCGGATATGGCTTCCACCCTGGTCTTCCGGGGAAGTGACGTGTTGGTGTGTAACGGGGTCAACCCCGATGCCGATGTGAAGGTGGAGACCGAGCTGGGGCTCCTGTTGAACCTGGCGAGCCTGGGGAATCTCTCCCGCCTGCCCCAGTTCCTGCGCTCCGAGGAAGGCCGTAAGCTTTTAGAGGCCGTGAAGGCCGGAAGGTTCAGGGTCAAGGGCCTCGCCCGCAAGCCACTGGAGTTGCTAGAGTTCCAGCGATTCCTCACCCCTGCCCAAGGTTAGGCCGGGCACCAAGGACAGGACCCTGGGGGGCTGGCCGAATCCGGGAAAACCGGTTTTCCCTTAGGTGGAGGTTTCTTTTTCTTCCCGCAGGGTGAGTTGGCCTCAACCCGGTGTTTCCGTGGAGAGCTCCTGCAGGATCTTCTGCACCAGCCCCCGGAGCTCCTCCAGGCGGAAGGGCTTGGTGATGTAACCCACGGCTCCCAGCTCCTGACACCTTTCCCGGTCCTCGGGGTTCGACTTGGCGGTCAGCATCACCACCGGTATGGAGCTGGTCTCCTTGATGGCCTTCAACTGGCGTATGACCTCGAAGCCGTCCATTTGAGGCATCATGATGTCCAACAGTATGAGGTCGGGCTTCTCCTCCAGGGCGAGGCGGATGGCATCCTTGCCGTTGTCCGCCTGAATAACCTTGATGCCTAACTTGGCCAGGTTCAGCTCCACCAGGCGCAATAGCAGCTTATCGTCATCGATGACCAGGGCGCTGGGACTCATGGTTTACCTCCACGGCAACAATATTATTTCCCATTGCAAAAGATTTAAACCGCTCCTGCTGCCGGGGTCTTGGGCAGTTGTTGACGCGGTCCGCGCAGGGGATGAAGGAGTCCCTTCCGGTCCGGTTACGGAAAATAGAAGACCCCGGTTCCGGCAAACCGGGGTCAGCAGGGAGGGAGGTGCTCCAGTCCTACTGCCGGAGCACGGATGAGGTCGCTCGCTTTCAAGTTTCGGCCTTGGCTGTTACAATGCTACCACATGGTAGGGAGATTTGCAACTTAATATTTAAACTATCCGGGAATAACTATCCAGGAATCGCGGGCGCGTTTCGGGGAATTTTACGCGTTGGCGGGGAGTTGCGGGAAAGACGTGGGGCTGACCGGAAAGCTGGCCCACGACAAAGCCTTCCTCACTGAGATGATGGCCCCGTTGGTATATAATTAGCCACGAAGCAATCCGCAATTCACGGCTACCATCGAGCGAAGCGCATAGGGGGCAAGGCGTCCACGTCAGGGAAGTGAAGGCCGTCGGGAAGGAGGTTTGCCATGAAGGGCGGAAACTGGGGCAAGGTCCTCAAGGTTGACCTGGAAAAGGGTACCTTCGAAGATTGGGAGGTCCCCGAGGAGTATTACCGCGACTTCCTGGGGGGAAGCGGCCTGGCGGCCAAGCTGTTCTTCGACATGCGGGCCTGGGAGGCGGACCCCCTTTCCCCCGATAACCCATTGATGATCCTCAATGGGCCGCTTTCCGGGCTCAACCTGCCTGGTGTATCGCGCCTGGAGGTATGCGCTCGCTCCCCCCTGACCGGTATATGGGGCGAGTCCAGCATGGGCGGTCACTTCTCCCCCCAGCTCAAGCGAACCGGGTATGACGGCCTGGTGGTCCTGGGCGCATCGGACAAGCCCGTTTACATATACCTCACCGATGAGGGCGCGGAGATAAGGGACGCATCCCACCTCTGGGGCAAGGACACCTTCGAGACGGAGGCCCTCCTCAAGGAGGAGGTGGGCGATAAGAGGGCTCAGGTAATGAGCATAGGTCCCGCGGGGGAAAACCTGGTCAAGTTCGCCTGCATCATCAACGACAAGGGCTCGGCGGCGGGGCGTTGCGGTATGGGCGCGGTGATGGGCTCCAAGAAGTTGAAGGCGGTGGTGGTGAGGGGCAACAAGAAGCCCCCCGTGGCCGATGAGGCGGCCTACGAAGGGATCCGCAAGGATATGCTCGAGCTCCTCAAGTACAGCTATGTGGCGGAAGGCCTCAGGAACTTCGGGTCCAACGTGCACATGGAATACGGGATGGCCATCGGCGACGTGCCAGTGAAGAACTGGAGGGAGGCTTACTGGGAAGGGGGACCGGACAAACTGAGTGGTTCCGTGGTGGCGGAGACCATATTGGTCAGGCGACATGCCTGTTATGCTTGCCCGGTGCAGTGCAAAAGGATCGTGAAGATAGATTCCGGCCCCTACGCCATGGAGGAGGGCCCCGGCTCCGAGTACGAGGCGGCGGCGGCCTTGGGGACCCTGCTCCGCATGGACAATCTGGAGGCAAACCATAAGGCCAACGAGCTGTGCGACCGCTATGGCATGGACGTGATCTCCTGCGGCGGCACCTTGGCCTATGCCATCGAGGCCTTCGAGTCGGGCCTGATAACCGAGAAGGACACCGGCGGAATAAGGTTGGGATGGAACCAGCCTGACACCCTGGTG
>JAPWVA010000109.1 GCA_028275245.1 Actinomycetota bacterium | reverse complement strand
ACTGCCACCCCGGGCACGACGGCGGGCATCCCCTGGCGTAACCTTACCCTTGCTCCCTTTGCCCGCTTTCCCTTCACTTGGCGTTTCCATGGGCCGACCCCCTCCACGGCCATTCCCGCTAGGCCGCGGCCCGCCCTCCGCTCTCACCCGGCCCTACCCCGCCCCGGTTTGCCGGCCGCTGGGGAATCGGCTTCGAATCCAGGGTGGGCCTCAGGGCAGGTCCACTACCATGCGGGTGTCGGTACCCTTCACTCCCTCTATATCGTGGAGGCCAGCTATCACCACGTCCGATATGCTCTTGGCATCCGGAGCTTCCAGCACCACTATGATGTCGTCGGGCCCGGTGATGCAGTACGCCTCCCTCACCTGGCTGATGCCCCGGAGCCTATCCAGCACTTCCTTCACCTTTCCCGGCTCCACCTTTACCAACACGAAAGCCTTCATGCGTCGCACCCCCCTTGATATCTCCCAGCGCCAAACCTGCCCCTGAAGCCAATCCGACCCCAAGGGCCTCCGCGAGATCAACTGGCCCGCGAAAAAAAGTATACCATCCGTGATTAAAATGCCTTTTAGCTCGTCAAACGTGCCCTGGAAGCCCGGCTATGCCCACCGGCATCCCGCTGCTAGCCCTAGCGGGGTGGGGATGTCACGGGTCCTGCCACAGGTTTTGGTTTATAATTCCTAATGGCTACCTGGTTTATAATCCTTAATGGCAACCGCCGGACCCGTCCCGGAGGGACCGGGGGAAGGCATGCGAACTGGGCCGGCTGGAGCCGACGAAGAAGCGGGGATGTAGCTCAGTGGGAGAGCGCCTGCCTTGCAAGCAGGAGGTCGGCGGTTCGAATCCGCTCATCTCCACCAGGAAACAGGGGTTCCCGCTGGGTTCCGTGCGGGAAATCCACCAGGCCATAACGGTCACTGGAACACCTTCGAGGTACTACCATCACTTTTTGCAAGGTTCCATCCGAGGCCGCGTCCCGGCCGGGCTCAAGGTCTAGCTTCCCCGTGGAAAAGCACCGGACCCTTTCGAACGCTTCACCCCGGAACACCCATCCATAGGGAGCTGCCAGGCATGGCTTAGGGGCTGGACTGCCGGGTAATGCCACGACCCGCTCTCCCGGAAGGCGGCGTTCGTCCATGGCTCCCGTGGGACGACCCTCGACTCCCGTGGGACGACCCCCGAACCAAAAAGCGCTCCCGCAGGCTAATCAATGACTCGGTTCAACTCGAATGGAGGAGTTGACTTTCAGCCCGAAGTGGAACCGATTATGAATATGTTCATGTGAGTAGGATCTCTCCGGGGATAGCGGCTAAAGAAGCTTCTTGCCTGTTTAGAGCCCAGGTCGCCCCTAGTGCATGATGCTGGCTGAGAAAGGTTTTCACAAAGCCTTCGGGGCGATGGGTTTGGATACAATTCCTACCGGCGTTCCGGGAAGGTCAGGCGGATCTGCCCCATGAAAACCGGAATTGTCCAGTCGATCTTCGGTGGCGGAAGTTTATTCCTGCTCGGTCACACGGCCTATCTTTTGGGAGCCGAGTTCATCAACATGGTACACGAGGTGCGCAAGGCTAACGACGAGGTATTCCTGGGGATAGGCACCTGGGTTACTTCAAGGAAATGCGCAGGGTATCGTTCTTCTTCTGCTTTTCTGGTCCCAGGAAGCTCTACTCCAGCATGGACAAGCTTCGCGGGCAAGGGCGTCGTGATCCCTCCTGTGATTCCCGCCCGGAAGAAAGGAGGCAAACCCTGAGCCTGCGGAGGTCCGGGAAAGGGGACCGGAGGGGAAAAGATGCCACGAGAGGAGGGCTCTCGCCGGGAGATCCCTGCGAGATCCGCGAGCAACAGGTTCGGGGTCCCTTACCTTTCCATCCCGTTATGCCTGTGACCTTTCCCCTCACGCGCACGGGGAGGGCGCGGGGTTCATGGCCTCGGCACTCTCCCCGTTTCGGGGACTCGTTCATCCGCCGGAGAAGGCCTCCGGCGGCTAACACTCCGTAGAAACATCCGGGTTGGAAAGGCTTCGCCACCGACAACGGGCGGCATAGGAACCCGGGACGAGGTCCAGGGAGACTTCGAAGGAAACCACGCCTTCCGCCACCGTCACATATTCCCCGTTAGAATGGTGTCGAAGTAAAGGCCCTCGGTTTCCATGGCCCAGGGGGTGGTGGAATGCCTGGAGGACGACGCGCAGCTGCATGGTTACCCTACGCCTTCTCCCTCCTCCTGCTCGCCTCGGCCCTGACAGGTTGCGGTGGGGGCAAGTCCCGGCCCGGTGGCGGTTACGAGGAAAGTCCTGCCAAAGTGGCCGTGCCTCCCCTCGGCAGCAAGAGCGTGGAGGAGGCCCGGGCCGCGCTACAGGAAGCGGGATTGGCCCCTGGGAGCCTGGCGGAGGAGTTCTCGGAAACGGTGCCCGCCGGGTACGTCATCCGCACCGAGCCCCCCTCCGGGGAAGAGGTGGAAATGGGGACGAGCGTCAAGTTGGTGGTCAGCAAGGGCACCCGGCCGAAAACCATCCCCGACCTGCGCGGCAAGGCGGAACAGGAGGCGCTGGCGATCCTCCAATCCCTGGGGTTGGAGGTGGACGTCCAACGGACGTACACCGAGAGGGTGCCCCAAGGGACCGTCGTCTCGACGGAGCCGGCACCGGGAACCTCGCTGGTGAAAGGGCAGCAGGTGACCCTGACCGTTAGTTCGGCTCCTGCCTACGTGACCTGTTCTCGCTGTGGCGGAAGGGGGGCTGTCAACATATCAGAGGTGTGCCCCGAATGCGGTGGAACGGGGACATGCTACACGTGAGGGGGAGGCAGCGTGCCGTGCAGCACGTGCGGAGGAACAGGAACCCTCAAGAAAACGGTTCCCCCGGTTTGCGGCGGAAGGGGAAAAGTGAGGCGCTGAAGCGAGGCGCTTGTTCTCTTCGTCTACCAGACCATGGACTCGGATCCCGTGTCTTCAGGTCCGACTTTCCACGCCCTGCATGTATCAGAACCTCCGTCCGGACACGTAGGGGAGGACGACTTTTCCCGGGGGCGGGTTTTACACGGACCCGATTACCTCGGTTTCCTGGCGGTGATGGTGACGCTGGCCGCCCATTCCCGTAGCTTTCCGGCGGTAACCGGGTCCACGCCTCCCCCGCTACAGCAGGCGCTGGGCAAGGATGGGTCCCAGGGGATGGGTCTCTCCTCCACCACCCTTATGTCCACGAAACCCGCCTTCGCCATCATCTCCAGGTATTCATCCAGCAAGGATGCGCCGGCTATGCAGCTGGCATAAAGATCCATGTCGTCACGCATGCCCGGGGGGAGCTCCCGGTAAAGCACCACGTCGGATAGGTGTATCCTGCCGCCAGGCTTGAGGACTCGGAAAGCCTCCCGGAAAACCCGTCGCTTATCGGTAGAGAGGTTTATCACGCAGTTGGAGATGACCACGTCGGCGGAGCCGTCGGGCACGGGGAGGTTCTCGATCTCCCCCAACCGGAACTCCACGTTCGTATACCCTCCTTCTTCGGCGAGCCTCCGGGCCCGGGAAATCATCTCCGGGGTCATGTCCACACCGATCACCCGGCCCTTCTCCCCCACTCTTTCCGCCGCCAGGAAGGCGTCCAGCCCGGCCCCCGAACCCAAGTCCACCACCACCTCGCCCTCCTCTAGAGAGGCCAAGGCCAGGGGGTTCCCACATCCCAGGCCCAGGTCGGAGCCAGGCGGGATCCTTTCCAGGTCCTTTTTTCCGTAACCGAGGCTCGTGGAGGCAGGCTTCGTCCCGCAACAGGGGACGGTGGGCCCGCAACAGGGATCCCCCGAAGCGGCGATCTTTCCGTACCTCTTCTTTATCTCCTCCCTTATCCGTTCCTGGTCACGCTTCATGGCGCCCTCCTACGACGGGATCTTCATCCTGCAAACTCCATGCCATTTTAACCCTTCCGCACACGGCTATGAGCGGGCCACTCCATCTGGGAATCGCTGTTACCTGTGTGGGTGATCAAGGACGGTTTCCGGCATGCCGATAACTTACATGATCGTTGAGGAAGGGTCCCTGTTGTTCTCGGAATCAGCTGGGAAAGGAGGAAGGCCTTGCAGATGGAAGCCTGTAGGGTTTGCCGTATACCCCTCGCCTTCGCGCAGCTCAACCGATGGCATACCGACGGGGATATAACCCAAGCCGGGAACGAGAACGCCCGCATGGCCTTCGTGGAATGCGAGAACATCGACCCCCTTTTCCGGGAGCTGGGCAGGCTCATGGGCCACTCCATAGACCACCTGGTCATCAACATAGTGGCCCGTGGGACCCAGCTCTACATGGACACCATCACCCCTAGGGAGGTCAAGGAGATGATCCGCAACAAGACCATCGATATGGGGGCCTTCGCCCAGGGGATCATGGACCTCTGTCACGCCATCGGTTATGGGAGATACGAGTTTCTCGGCTACCGCTATGAGAACGATCCCGAGGATTACTGCAAGATACGCATCACCAAGCCCTTTTCCATATTGGAGACCTCGGGAGCCTTCGCCGGGGTGGTGGCCTCCTCGGTGGGCGGGGAGCACTCCGTCTCCTTCGAGGAAGTGAGCCCAGGCGTTTTCGAGCTCACCACCGGTTGGACCACCTACCCGGAGGTGGTGAAGGAGAGGCTTGAACTCAAGCTTTACCACAGGGTCGAGGGCGACGTTCACCTGGAGCGCTGCCCCGAGTGCGGCACGCCGTCCCGGCTTGCTTCCATGTGCTCCTGGGACCTGGAGAACGGCATCATCCTGAACCGGGGAAGCGGACGCCGTATGGCCATGTTGGGCCCTGGGCTCATGGACACCCTCTTCGAGGCCCTCGAATGGGAGCTGGGAGAGGAGATACCGGGCATGGTGGTGGAGGCCCAGGGCGCCATCGTCCGGGAGGGCTTCGCTCCTTTGCCCCTGGACCTTCCCTTCCAGGAGGCTCGCACCGAGTTGGCGCTGCGGGGCCTGGGTAACCTCCGGGAGCTGCGCCTGGAGGAAAAAGGGGCCCGGCTCAAGATCGACAACTCCTGCATGCGGCTGCTAGTGGTGGGCTGGTTCAAGGGCAGCTTCGAGAGGATGCGCGGCAGGCCGTGCCGGGCGAGTTGGCAGGTATCTCCCGAGGGCTCCCTGGAGGTGGAGCTGGAATCTTCATGAAATGGAACGAATTGGTAAGTAGAGAGGCGAAGCCCTAGGCCTACGGGTTTTTGTGATTTAGTCACTGGCTTCGGTGGTGGTTCACCGGAGCTAAGCGCAGGGCTGACCTTGGGTCCGTGATCTGCTCACCTTTCTTCCGAAAAACGCGCATCGCCGACCGCAAAGCGTTGGGGCGCGGATGGCACCTTCAACTGGCATCGACTGCCTCTACCAATTCCGATGCCACCTCTAAGGCAGCCTCCGCGTC
>JAPWVA010000108.1 GCA_028275245.1 Actinomycetota bacterium | reverse complement strand
TAATTCACAAATTGGATAAAGATGGATTCATGCAGGCAAAAAGTCCCCCTTACCGCCTCGCCAATGAAAGGTCTGACACCTGTATTTCTGACCTCTTCCTTTTAAAGGTAAAGGGCCGGAAAAGCGGAGGTCGCGATGCTGGGGACCTGAAAGCCTCCAGGGGATCGCTCTACGGTTCACCGTTGTCATATGCAGAGCGGCCTCGCCAAAGATTTCGTGCCGATCTATAGGATAGCCAATTAGGATAGCCAATTACGGCGGCGAAAGGATCGCTTTGGGTTTGTTTTACCCCTGCTGTGTTCGGCCCCCTTCACCCCAGCCATCATCTCCCTTCCCTTGGCCAAGCCCCTGCTGGAGATGGAGGCAAGTATGGTGATGCCAGCTTTCCTCACCGTCATCACCATATCGGGTTCGCCTTCGTCCCTTTGGAGCTAGGGAACCGGGAAGCAGGTTCGCTCCCTGGGGAGCGGGCTCAGCTTGGCATCGGCGTCGGTGGTGGCCTTCCTAGTGCACTTGGCGCTGGAGTTCACTACCTTTTTGGTCCCGTGTATGATTCCGCCAGCAAAGCGGCCCCCAAGCATCCGGCGTCCTCCCCCAGGGTTCCCAGGAGGATCCTGGCACATCGGCGACTCAAGGCGATGGCGTTTTCCTCCACCGCGGAGCGCATGGGGCCCTCCAGGAAGGAGAAGGCCCCCAGCAGGCCCCCGGATAGGGTCACCGCCTCTGGGTTGAAGATGTTCACCAGGCTGGCGATGCCCACGCCCAGGTAATGTCCTGCCTCCTCCAGAAGGGACTTGGCTACGCCATCCCCCCGCCGAGCATGCTCGGCGATCCTGGAGGCAGGGAAGGAGCCGGGGCTTTTTTTGTACTCCTCGAGCATAGGGGAGGAGACGCCGCTCTCGGCCAATTCGTGAACCTTCCTGGCCAGGGCCACCCCCGAGGCCAGGGCCTCCAGGCAGCCCCTGGCCCCGCAGTTGCACCGCGGCCCGTCCGCTCGGATGATCATGTGTCCCAGCTCCGCGGCTGCCCCGCGGGCACCATGGTAAATCATGCCATCGATGAGGATGCCACCCCCTATGCCCGTGCCCAGGGTGAGGTGTATCACGTTTCTCATGCCCCGCGCGGCACCGATCCGTGCCTCCGCCAGGGCGGCCACATTGGCGTCATTGTCCACGGCTATGGGTAGGCTGAATTCGCCTTCCAGCAGTTTCTTTATTGGCAGGTTATGGAAGGGTAGGTTGGGCGCCTCGGTGATGACCCCTTCCTCCAGGTCGATGAAGCCGGCGATACCCAACCCGATCGCCTCCACGGCAATGCCCTTGCTCGGGGCCATCTCCATCAGTTGGCGGCAAGCGGAGAAGATCACCTCCAGAACCGTCTCCGTGCTGGAGGCATCCGTATCCCGGCGTACCCTGGCGGCCACCTTACCGTCCGACCAGAGTATCCCCGCCGTCTTGGTCCCTCCCACGTCCAGTCCTATGACCCCCATGGCACCTCCTTCCCCGTCATCACGTTTACCGGGAAGCGATTCCTGGCAGCACCCTCAATGGTTTGAGGGGCGAACGTGACCCGCGGCCGGCAAAACCTGCCGCCTCCGATTCCCGCCCGTCCGACCTGTGACCCCATGGCAACCGGCTAACCAGCGAGCCCTTACCGATCGCCGCATCCTCCCGTGGACGATCCGCGCTGGGTGTCATCATTACCACCCGGTAACGGGACAGCCCAAACCGCATAGTTTATAATAACTTGCGCCGATCCCCCGATAGGCCGTGTCGGGGAAAGCGCCGGTATACCCGACCTTTGCCTGGAAGGGATAGGGAACGTGGACCGTACGGATCAGGGAACGGAGAAGATGGTGTCATCCCCCAGGAATTACCAGCCTTTGCCTCCCCGAGCGGAAATCGTGGTGGTGGGAGCAGGAGTCATCGGTTGTGCCATCGCCAGGGAGCTGACCCGCTATACCCCCGACGTGCTAGTGCTGGACAAGGAGAACGATGTGGCCTGTGGGGCCAGCAAGGCAAACAACGCCGAGATCCACTCTGGGATAGGCGAGGACCCGGGCACCCTCAAGCAGAGGCTCAATGTCCGGGGCAACCAGATGTACGAGGAATTCGTCCGGGGATTGGGGGTGGAGTTCAAGCGCCAAGGTTTGCTCATCGTAGTTACGCCCCGCTCCGCGCCTCCGGAGATGCTGAAGAAGATGAGCGAGGAGGAGCGCATCAAGTTCTTCACCGAGGTTATCCCCAGGGGCATAGTCAGTTTCGGAGAGAAGGCCGGGATAAGGGGCCTGCAAGTCCTCAGTCGGGAGGAGGTCTTCCGGAGGGAGCCCAACGTGACCAGGGAGGCGCTGGCGGGGGTCTTCGACCCCAATTACGGCATGGTTTGTCCTTACAAGCTCACCATCGCCCTGGCGGAGCACGCGGTGCTCAATGGGGCCAAGGTATGTCTCAACACCGAGGTGACCGGCTTCCGGGTGGAGGATGGCCGGGTGAGGGCAGTGATCACCAATCGGGGGGTGGTGGAGACCTCCCTGGTCATCAATGCCGCCGGCGTGTTCGCTGACGAGGTGGCGGATATGGCGGGGGCGGGCGGCTTCCGGATTCACCCGCGGAAGGGCGCGACCCTTCTGTTCGACCGCGAGGTGACCAGTGAGTACGTGCGCAGCAGCGTGGCGGAGTTCCGCCTCCCCGGCATGAAGAAGACCAAGAGCAAGGGGGGCGGGGCCATGCCCACGGTGGAGGGGAACCTGCAACTGGGGCCCACGGCGGTGGAGGTGGAGGACAAGTACGATACCTCCATCATGGCCGAGGAGATCGAGGAGATATTCGAGCGGTTCCACTACTTACTTCCTGATTTTCCCAGGGATGCCGTGATCAGCGCCTTCAGCGGTGTCAGGGCGCCCACCTACGAGGAGGACTTCGTCATCGAGGCCTCGGACCGGGTGGGGGGGTTTGTCAACGTGGCCGGCATCCAGTCGCCGGGCCTGGCCTCGGCACCGGCCATCGTGGAGATGGTCATGGGGATATTGAGGGACATGGGCTGGAGGCTGGAGGAGAGGGAGGATTTCGTGCATGAGCGGCCGGCCCCCATCAAGTTCTCCGAGTTGAGCCACCGGGAGAAGCACAGGCTGATCATGGAGGACCCCCGCTGGGGACACGTGGTCTGTCGCTGCGAGACGGTGACCGAGATGGAAGTGGTAAATGCCATTCATTCCATCATCCCCGCCACCGACATGGACGCCGTCAAGAGGAGGACCCGCACCGGCATGGGCAGGTGCCAAGGCGGCTTCTGCGGGCACAGGGTGGCGGCCATCCTGGCCCGGGAACTGGGTATCCCCATAACCCAGGTGACCAAGAACGGCGACGGTTCTCCCCTGTACCTGGGAAGGACCAAGGAAACTCTACTCTCCCGGGGCAAGGGGTCCTCTCTAGAGGGCGAGGGCTGAGGCATGAGCAGGACCTGGAAACCCGATGTGGTGGTGATAGGCGCGGGCCCGGCGGGCTTGGGAGCGGCACTGGCGGCCCGGGAGGCGGGCCTGCGGGAAGTGGTGCTGGTGGAGAGGGATTTTGAGCTGGGGGGCATCCTTCCCCAGTGCATCCACGACGGCTTCGGTTCCATCGTCTTCGAGCAGGTCCTCACCGGTCCCGAGTACGCCCAGCGTTTCATAGAAAGGGTGGAGAGAAGCGGGATAGAGGTGCTCCTGGATACCATGGTGCTGGAGCTCCGCCCCGACCGCCGAGTGGTGGCGGTGAACTCGCGGGATGGCGTGCTGGAGATGGAGCCTGGGGCGGTGGTGCTGGCCATGGGTTGTCGGGAGAGGACAAGGCACCAGGTGCTCATACCCGGTTTCCGCCCCGCGGGCGTGATCTGCGCAGGGGCTGCCCAGAGGGAGATCAACATCGAGGGGCTGATGCCCGGGCACAGGGTGGTCATCCTGGGATCCGGCGACATCGGGCTGATCATGGCGCGGCGCTTCACCCTGGAAGGAGCGGAGGTGGAGGGTGTTTACGAGATCATGGATTACCCGGGAGGCCTTACCAGGAACCTGGTGCAGTGCCTCCACGACTTCCAGATCCCCCTGCACCTTTCCCACACGGTGACCTTCATCCACGGTCGCAAGAGGGTGGAGGCGGTGACAGTGGCCAGGGTGGACGGAAACCGAAAGCCCGTACCCGGTACCGAGCGCCTGGTGGAGTGCGATACCCTAGTGCTTTCAGTGGGGCTGATCCCGGAGAACGAACTTTCCAAGAAGGCCGGGGTGGCGCTGCACCCGGTCACCGGGGGGCCGGTGGTGGACGAGCTTATGGAGACATCGGTGGAGGGCATCTTCGCCTGCGGCAACGTGGTGAGCGTTTTCGACCTGGTGGATTACGTCACCTTCACCGCCCAAGTGGCGGGAAGGGGAGCCGCTGAGTTCGTGGGGGGAAGGCGCCGCCACAGGGGGGAGGTACCCGTCAAGCCCGGGAGGAACGTGCGTTTTGTGGTTCCCCAGAGGTTGCGTTGCCTGGACCGGGAGGTGGAGCTTTATTTCCGGGTGGAGCGCCCCGAGAAGTCAGTCCAAGTCAGGGTACTGGTGGACGGGAAACCCGTAAGTTCCAAGAAGGCACGCATGGTGAGGCCACCGGAGATGGTAAGGGCCTCCATACCCGCCGAGGCGCTATCTGGGCAGGTGCGCGAAGTGGTGGTGGAAGTGGTCCCCGATGAGAAGGAAGCATGAGTTCATCTGTATAAACTGCCCCCTGAGCTGCACCGTGGAGCTTTTCGAGGAGGACGGCGAGGTGCTCGAGGTGAGGGGTAACGAGTGCGCAGTGGGCGAGAAGTACGCCGTGACCGAGTTCCGCGATCCCCGTCGCCGCGTGACCACCACGGTCAGGGTGAGGGGGGGCGTCCTTCCCGTGGTCCCCGTGGCCACCGCCTCACCGGTGCCCAAGCGGCTGGTGAGGGAGGTGGTCAGGGTGCTGGCCAGTGTGGAGCTGGAGGCTCCGGTGGAGATGGGGCAGGTGGTGATGCCCGACGTGCTGGGAACCGGCGTGGACGTGATCGCCACCCGCCCCCTGCCCTCTGCCCGTAAGGGGAGGGGCTGAGGGGAACGACGGGAGGGGATGGAGGGAACGGGAAAGTAGCGCTGCCATCGCCTTCCACCTTGTCTCAACCACTCCCTCCAAGGTGCCGCCGATGATCCCCTATTTCTGGGAACCCCCGGGCCTCGCTCAGCAGTCGCCCCAGCGCGTCGATGCGCCGGGCTAGGCAGCCCAGGGCCTGCTGCACCGGGTCGGGGATGTCCCCGTGTTCCAGGTCGATGACGGGCTTCCCGTCCCTTACCACCACCTTCCCCGGCACCCCCACCACCGTGCAGTTGGGAGGGACATCCCGGATGACTACCGCCCCG
>JAPWVA010000106.1 GCA_028275245.1 Actinomycetota bacterium | reverse complement strand
GGTCCCTCCCAGTTCGAACTTCTCCAGCTCCATGGCGCACCTCCTCCCTACCTGCGCAAAACGATAACGGTGCCCACCTGCATGAGGTCGCCCCAGGCTTGAGCCAGGCCGCAGCGAGGCTCGTTGGCCACCTGGCGCTTACCCGCCTCCCCCCGCAGCTGTAGGAAGATCTCGATAACCTTCATCAGGCCTGTAGCGGCTATGGGGTTACCCACCCCTAGGGCACCCCCCGAGGGACAGATGGGCAACTCCCCGTCGCGCTGGGTCTTTCCCTCCACCAGCATCTCCACCGCCTTTCCGCGGTCGGCCAGGAGCAGCCCCTCCATGTGGTGCAACTCCTTGTAGTCGAAGGGGTCGTAGGGCTCGGCCACGTGGATCTCCCTGCGGGGGTCGGTGATGCCCGCCATCTCGTAGGCCATGCGGGCCGCTTTCTCCACGTAGCGGGGATAGGCCAGATCGCGGGTAGCCCAGTAGGCGGTATCCAGGTTCCAACCCACGCCAGCTATCCAGACCGGCTTGTCGGTCACCCTCTTGGCCACGTGCTCGGAGGCCAACACCACAGCGGCGGCCCCGTCGGAGGCGGGGCTTATGTCCAGGCGGTTCACCGGCCAGGCCAGTACTTCGGAGTTGAGGACATCCTCCACCGTGATCTCCATGGGTAGCTGCGCCGCCGGATGGTCCATGGCGTTCTTCTTGTTCTTGACCGACACCAGAGCGATTTCCTCCTTGGTGATGCCGTAAGTCTGCATGTAACGGTTCATCTCCAGGGCGAAGATCCAGATCAGGGTGGGGTCCAGAGGCTGCTCAGTGGTGTGGTCAAAGATGGTCTTGAAGGCCCCTTGGGGATGAGGGTAACAGGAGCTCATCTTCTCGGAACAGACCACCAGGCAGGTGTCGAACATGCCTGAGGCCACGTGCAACCACCCATGGATGGGGGCGAAGACACCGGTTCCGCCGCCCACGAAGTGGCGCATGTAAGGCTTTCTCCACCCGCCCGCCCCGTCCAGGAGGTACTCGCCCTTCATGTGCACCCCGTCGAAAGCGTCCGGGGCAGTGCCCATCACCACGCAGTCGATATCCGTAAGGGTCAACCCACAGGAGTCCAAGGCCATGCGGGCGGCCTGGAAGGCCAGTTCCTTCCCCGTCTCCTGGGCCCGCCGGACGAACTTGGTCATCCCGGCTCCGACAATGGCCACCTTCCTGTAAGCCATCCGGATCACCTCCCTCAATCCGCGCTGAGCACCGTCACCGCTGCCGAGGTGGTGGGCACTCCCCTCCAGGACTGGGCCAGGCCCACGCTGACGCCGGGCAACTGGCGCTGTCCTGCCTCGCCCCGCAGTTGCAGCACCACCTCCACGAACTTCTGGGCGCCGGAGCACTCGAAAAGGTGACCCACCCCCAGGGCGCCCCCGGAGGGATTCACCGGGAGGTCGCCCTCCAGGGAGGTGATGCCATTCTCGGTGGCCCATCCCGCCTGCCCCTCTCCAAAGAGGCGCAGGGCCTCCAGGTGTTGCAGTTCCTTGAAGGAAAATTCGTCGTTGACCTCGGCGAAGTCGATCTCCCGGGCGGGACACTTTATCCCCGCCATCCGGTAAGCCATATCCGCTGCCAGGCGCACCGCCACCGCATCCGTCCAGTCCCGGCTCTCAAGAGTAGGGCTGTCGGAGGCCCAGCCCACCCCGCGGATCCAGACGGGTTTGTCGGTGAGGGAAGGGGCTATCCTCGGGGAGCAGAGCACCACCACCACCGCCCCGTCGGCGTTCTGGGCGATGTCCAGGGACCGGAGCGGCTCGGCCACCGGCTCAGATTGTAGGACCTGCTCCACAGTGAGTTTAGCTCCGTAGGCAGCGGAGGGGTTCAGCAGGGCATTGGCCCGGTTCTTTACTACCACCGCAGCGCACTGCTCCCGGGTGGCTCTCCCCTCGGCCAAGAAGCGGTTCATCTCCAGCCCGGCCACGAAGCACGGGGTCAGATCCAGAGGCCGGTTGAGCACCGGGTCCAGGGCGAAGTTGACCATCTCGGATAGGGTCTTCATGTTGCTGGCCTTGCTCAGGGCCTGCACCACCACGATGTCGAAATGCCCGGTGAGGATATGCATCACCCCCACCGCCAGGGAGTGGAGAAAATCCCCAGGGATAGTCTGGACGGGCTTGAGCACGGCCCCCAGCTGGTCGTTGCAGTACTCGTCGGAGATGCTGTACCCCTCGAGGAAATCCTCCGAGGTACAAACAAAGGAATCCACGTCCTTGGGCTCGATGCCGGCTTCTTCGTAGGCCTTAACCGCCGCCTCGTAGGTGAGCTCCCGGTAGGATACGTCGGGGGTCACGGGGGCGAAGCGGGTGAAGCCTATGCCGGCCACGGCGACCTTCTCCTGCATGGCTCACCTCCTCGGACTTGTCACCTCCCGGCGCCCCATGGGCGCCTTTTCCCTGCTTCTTTATCTGAAAAGGGCACGGCTCCTACCATGCCCCGCGGAATGTATGGCCGGCGCCGGACTTCAAAGCCCCGCCTCCTTGTGGGGACGGGCGAACTCGAAGTAGGCCACGGCGCTATCATGGAGCGCCTGCTCGTTATCCGGGGGAAGCTCCTTTATCACCTTGGCTGGAACGCCCCCCACCAGGGAGTGGGGCGGCACCTGCATTCCTTGGGGTACCACCGCTCCCGCCGCCACGATACTTCCCTTGCCCACCGCAGCCCCATCCAGGACCACGGCGTTCATCCCCACCACGCAGTTGTCCTCCACCGTGGCCCCGTGGAGGATGGCCCCGTGACCCACGGTCACGTAATTCCCTACCTTCACAGGACCGTGCAAGACGCAGCAATCCTGGATGCTGGTGTACTCTCCCACCTCTATCTCCCCCCGGTCTGCCCGGAGCACCGCGTTGAACCAGATGCTGGCCTTGGCCCCTACCCTCACCGGCCCGATGAGCATAGCTCCGGGGGCCACGAAGGCCTCGGGGGAAACCTGAGGGGACTTGCCCTGGTAGGGGACCAGCAATTTTCCGACCTCCTTTCAGTTTCACCTGCACACGGAAAATCCGCCGACTAAAACTTCAATAATTATACCACCAAGATTTTCGCCAAGAATACTGACCGCGGTTCAGTTCACCCGCTGTACCGGCCCCGTCTCCTCGGCCTACGCCCTCCCCTTTCCTGCCAGCCGGGTTCAAGATAGCGGTGGTGGAAGTCGATATGTTAGTGGGTCCAGCGGAAAGGGGTTGAAGTCGTCTCACCCCGGGGAGGTAAGGAGTTGGAGGAAGGGCTGTACTGTCCCCGATGCAACATCCCGGTGGAGATGGGCCTCACCGGCTGCCCTCGCTGCGGTGGGAGGCCCGTGCCGGTCATGGTGGTGGTGGTCATGCCCTTCGTGGAGAGCGGTGAGGTGGCCGAGGTCCCCGACATCTACCGGGAACTGGTGGAAAGGGAGGGACACATAGATCCAACTCAGGCCATAGGTTGCCAGATGTACCTGAGCTCAGGTTCTGGCTCGGCTCGGATCTTCACGGTCAAAAAGGAGGAGTTCCTGGCCCACGCGGAGGAGGTGTTGCCCCGCTTCGTCCAAGATATCCTGTCCCCCCTGGTATTTTACCGGGTCCCAGACCCCGGGGAGGTCATGCGCATCTCCCGGGAAGTGGAGGAGGTCCCCACCGACCTCTTCCTCCGCATTCAGGAGGCCTACGAACCCGATTATCTCTTCCTTCCCGAGATCGATATGTACTTCTTCCGGTATCCCCGGCTGCACACGGAGGGGAGGGGCGCCGATGCCGCCTTCGCCTTCGTCCACCTCACCGCCTATCTCCTGGACAACCGGGAGAATCGCATCGCCAGCCGGGGACGGGGTTGCGCCCTGGAAGCGTTACCCCCGGAGGGTCTGGTGGACGAGAACCTGGTCATCCCGGAGGAAAGGCAGTTTGAGCTCCTGGAAAGGGTTGGCAGGCGGGCAGTGCAGGAGCTGCTGCGCGACATGAAGATGGCCTGATGTCCCGAAATCCCGCGGCGTGCACCTCCTTGAGGGTCAAAAAAGAAAGCGCTACTGCCATCACCCCCTGGGAATAGGATATCCTAAATGAGACCCATAGCAGGTCTTTTCGCGAGGACATCACCCCGGAGGGGCCATGGAGGGAAAAGGACCCCTTCACGGGGGCGACTGCGTTTATCGGCAAGAGCGACGAAGGATCTGGGAGGGGGGATGGCCGGCGCATCTAAGGAAGGGAAGTAAAATTCCCGCCACCCCTGCGGCATCCCCCTACCTTTTATGGACAAACCTTCTCCCGCTTTCAGCCTCTCGGTAAAGGTCCAGCGCCCAGGATAAACAAGCAACATATGGGTGATCCCTAACGGCTAAAAACCCGCACGGACGAGGCCTCAAGGTCTCCCTGGGGAAAGCCATCGCTTGTCCACCATCAGAGCTTCCGGAGCGGCGCGTACTTCAATAGGAGGAGCTTCTCTCCCTCGCCAGGGAACTCCACCAGGACCTCCGTACCATCCCTACCGGTCTCCATGCCCCTCACCACCCCCTCCCCCCACTTGTCGTGATAAACTCGGTCGCCCACCCGGAGGGACGCGGCCAGGGCCCTCTCCCTTTCCCTCTCCCGGTCCCTCCCAGCCCATCCCCCGGGCTCGGAAAGGTGGGCCCCGGAGGTATAAGCGACGACTTCCAGGTATTCCGGGGGTATGTCGGAGATGAAGCGGGACTCGGGGTATGGCCGGTACTCCCCGTACCAGGACCGGAACATGGCACCCGTTAGATAAAGCAGGTCCTTGGCCCGGGTCACTCCCACGTAAAAGAGCCGCCTCTCCTCCTCCATGCTCTCCTTGCGTTCCATGCAGCGCAGGTGGGGAAAGATGCCGTCCTCCATGCCCACGATGAACACCACCGGGAACTCCAGTCCCTTGGCGTTGTGCAAGGTCATGAGGGTGACCGCTCCCTCCTCCTCGTCGTAGAGGTCGGCCTCGGACACCAGGGAGGCCATTTGTAAGAACCCCTCCACCCCTTCCCCCGGGTGCAGGGCCTCGAATTCCGCCGCCGCCCGCTGGAGCTCCTCCAGGTTCTCCAGGCGCCCCTCCGCCTCAAGGGTCCCCTCCCGGGCAAGATAATCCCGGTAGCCCGTCCTCTCCAGTATCTCCACGATGAGCTCGGGCACGGGAAGGGAACCCGCCCTCTCCGCCAGCCCCTCCATCAGGCGTCGGAATTCCTCGAGCTTCCTGAGGGCGGAGGCGGAAAGGGTGCTCACGTTCTCTGCCCTGCAAATGGCCTCCCAGAGGGAAAGACCCTCCATCCTGGCATAATCTTCCAGGTGAGCCAGGGTGGTCTCGCCGATGCCCCGGCGCGGCTCGTTCACGATGCGCCGCAGGCTCACGGAATCATCGGGATTCACCAGGAACTTCAAGTAGGCCA
>JAPWVA010000104.1 GCA_028275245.1 Actinomycetota bacterium | reverse complement strand
CAGGACAGCAGCTGCTTACCGGCAGGGGCGGCGGAGGGGTCGATATTGGAGGTGAACTGTCCCATGGTCAAGGGCTCGGCCGTGACCAACAGGCCCGTCTTGTCCGAGATGCGATCCCGCAGGCCCAGGTCCAGGCATATGCCTGAGGTGGGTTCCATGGCCCTGGCCTTTCGGACGAAATCCACGGGCAGGTCCCTCTCGCCAAGGAGGTCGGGGACCTTCCGCAAGGGGATGGCGCAGACCACCACCTTGGCGGAGAAGGATTCTCCTCCCGCCTCCACCGCCTCGACCAGGCCTTTCCGCGCCACCATGCCGGTGACGGCGGTGCCGGTGCGCACCTCGCCGTTCCGCTCCAGCTCCTCTTGCAAACCCTGGATGATGGTCCTGGTGCCGCCCCTCGGGTATCCCACCTTTTCCCGGGCCCGCAGGGCCTTCCTGAGGAAGGCGGCGAACTCCCCGGCGGAGGCGTTTTCCAGCTCGGGGGCGATGATGCCTATGCCGGAGAGAACCCGGAGTAGCGTCCTGACCTCTTCCCGCCGGCATCCCCCGGTCACCTCCTGCAGGGACCTCGCGTAGAGCCTCCCGGTAGGCAGGGTCACCAGCTTGAGCAGGTGAACCACGGCCTCGGCCCTGGCGGGGATGGATAGGAGCGGGGTCTTGAGAATCTTGGGCACGGCGTTGGGCAAGGGGTGGAACTCGCCCTTCCACCAGAGCTCCGGTTCCCCCACGGGAAGGAAAACCAGCTCCCTTCCCAGGCGCCGGAACACCTCGGCGGCCGCCCCCTGGGATGCGAAACGGTTGGCGTGCAGGCCGTATTCCAGGAGATAGCCGCCCTTTTCGGTATAGCTTGCCCTCCCTCCCAGATGGGAGGATTTCTCCAGCAATAGCACCGACAGACCCTTCGCGGCCAGTAGGGCGCCCACCGAGAGGCCGGCGTAACCTCCCCCCATCACCAGGACATCGGCATCCATCGCGACCCCCTTGCCTTACCCGAAGCACCGACTCCCTCAGCCTCACCTCGGGACCGGCCGGAAGGATCGTTCAAGACCGGTCGGAGGGATCGTTTAGAATATAGCACGGTGCCCAGGTATGAGCACGGCAACCCGGGAGATGCCTGGCTTCCGGGAGCCTTTGCTCGCTGGGTGCATGCCCCTTCAGTTACACCGCAGGCCAGGCAGGGCCCATGGCGGGAGGTGTGTGGTGTGAGGGAGGAAAAGGTATCCTTCTACGCCGATTCGCTGGAGCCCATCAGGCTGGAGGGTATCCTGGCCCATCCCGGGAACGGGGGGCCTTTCCGGCCTTGCATCCTCTGCCACCCCCACCCCATAGGGGGAGGTTCCATGCACGTGCCCCTCCTCAAGGCCATTTCAGACCGGCTGGTCCGGGGTGGTTGGGCGGTGCTTCGCTTCAACTTCCGGGGAGTGGGGGAAAGCGAGGGGGTTTCCAGCGGGGGCATCCGAGAGATAGAGGACGTGGAAGGGGCTTGGAGGTACCTAGCCGAGCGGGAGGATCTGGACCTCTCCGAGCTATCCCTGGCAGGATGGTCCTTCGGTTCCTGGGTGGGATTGCGTTGGGCGGTGGAGAGGGGACGCTGCCGGAGGGTGGCGGTGATAGGTCCCCCCATGGTCGGTTTCGATTTCTTCCACTTCCTGGAGGGGAAGGACGCTTTCTTCCCCTTCCGAGCCCTGGTGATCTGCGGCGACCGGGACCAGTTCTCCGACCCCGGGAAGGTTGCGGACCTGGCCGGGCGACTAGGGGCCGAGACCCGCTTCCTGGCCGGGGCTGACCACTTCCTCTTCGGAAGGGAACAGGAGGTGGCGGAGATACTTTTCGAGAGTTGGTCGGAATGATTTCCTGATTTCCCTTCCCCGCGGAATGATCCCCCTGCGGGACGATATTCCCTGGCCCGCGGGACCCCGCATCCCGGCACGGAGGACACGGGAGCGGAGAAACCGCCCTTGTCCTTTGAGCCCTGCTTATCCCAAGAAGACGGCAGGGGGCCTTCCATAAGCTTTCCCCTTCTCGCCGGTTCGGAGAGGGAAGGCTCGTGAAAGTATACCCGGGTTAACGTCCGGGGCAAAAAGCGACCGGGGCCCCTCGGGGCCTTTTCGACGGGATTCCTCGGCGACTCCTCAGCCCGTCAAAGGCCCCGCGGAGGCACGACTGGGCACCCCACCGGGGTGATTTGCGCCAGCGCAACCGGCGTCAAACGCGTTTCTTGTCACCTTGGGAGGGCGTAATTCAGGATTCCTCCGGGGGTAACCCCTCAGCCCGTCAAAGGCCCCGCGGAGGCACGACTGGGCACCCCACCGGGGTGATTTGCGCCAGCGCAACCGGCGTCAAACGCGTTTCTTGTCACCTTGGGAGGGCACGGATATAATACTTTCGGCATGTCGGCGGGGCCGACACCGCAGAGTTTCCACCTCGAGATTCCACCATGAGCCAAAAGGGAAAGAGGAGGTGAGGGTAGCAGGTCGAATATACCCCCGTAACGGAACCGAGAGGTCGGAAGGTGTTGTGAGGCGAGGAAAGGAGATGCAGCATGATTCCGAGCGACCTTGAAATCGCACAAGCAGCAAAGATGCTCCCCATCACCGAGATCGCCGCGAAGATGGGCCTCGAGGAAGACGAGCTGATCCTCTACGGGAAATACAAGGCCAAGATCGAGTTCGAGGCAGTCTTGGAAAGGCTCAAGGACAAGCCCAACGGCAAATACATAGACGTCACTGCCATCACCCCCACCCCTTTGGGAGAAGGAAAAACCGTAACCTCCATCGGTTTGACCCAGGCCTTGGGCAAGATAGGGAAGAACGTGTGCCTCACCCTCAGGGAGCCTTCCCTGGGCCCGGTGTTCGGCATCAAGGGAGGCGCCGCTGGCGGTGGCTACTCACAGGTGGTCCCCATGGAGGACCTCAACCTCCATTTCACCGGTGACATCCACGCGGTGGGAGCCGCCAATAACCTGCTGGCGGCCATGATCGATACCCACATCCTCCTGGGCAACAAGCTGAACATCGATCCCCTATCCATCTCCTGGAGGAGGGTGGTGGACATCAGCGACCGGGCTCTGCGGGACATCGTCATCGGACTGGGCGGCAGGGCCAACGGCTATCCCCGCCAGACCGGTTTCGATATCACCGTGGCCTCGGAGGTCATGGCCATACTGGCCCTGGCCACCTCCCTCAAGGACCTGCGCCAGAGGCTGGGCCGCATAGTCATCGGCACCACCTACGACGGCAAGCCGGTAACCGCCGAGGACCTCAAGGCGGCAGGCGCCATGACCGTGCTACTCAAGGACGCCCTCAAGCCCAACCTCATCCAGACCTTGGAGCATCAGCCTTGCCTAATGCACGCTGGGCCATTTGCCAACATCGCCCATGGTAACAACTCCATCGTGGCTGACCTCGTGGCTCTTAAGTGTGCCGACTACGTGGTCACCGAGTCCGGTTTCGGGGCCGACATGGGTGCCGAGAAGATGATGAACATCAAGTGCCGTTACATGGGCGTTACCCCGGACTGCGTGGTCATCACCTGCACTGTGAGGGCCCTCAAGATGCACGGCGGCGCCTTCGAGGCCCGTCCTGGCAAGCCCATCGACGAGGAACTGGTCAAGAAGGAGAACATGCCGGCCTTGGAGAAGGGGTGCGAGAACCTCACCAAGCAGATCGAGAACATGAAGCTCTTTGGCCTGCCGGTGGTGGTGACCATCAACCGCAGGGTGACCGACACCGAGGCCGAGATCCAGCTGGTTAAGAGGATCGCCGAGGAGGCCGGCGTGGTGGCCTGCGTACCCATCGAGGTCTGGGCCAAGGGTGGCGAAGGCGGTACCGAGGCCGCAGAGGCTGTGGTGGAGGCCTGCAACCAGCCCAAGAACTTCAAGTTCCTATATGAGTTGGACTGGCCCATCAAGCAGAAGATCGAGACCATCGCCACCAAGATCTATGGTGCTGACGGAGTGGATTATTCCCCCGAGGCGGAGCGCAAGATCGAGCTCTTCACCAAGCTGGGCTACGACAAGCTACCCATCTGCATGGCCAAGACCCACCTCTCCCTTTCCCACGATCCCGAGCTGAAGGGCGCTCCCAAGGGCTTCCGTCTGCCCATCCGGGACATCAGGGCCTCGGTGGGAGCGGGTTTCCTCTACCCCCTGTGCGGCGAGATGAGGACCATGCCCGGGCTTCCCAGCCGGCCCGCCGCCGTGGACGTCGACATCGATGAGGAGGGGAAGACGGTGGGCCTCTTCTGAGGTCCATAGAAACTTAATTGAACGTAAAACCCCGCGGGGCCCCGGTCATTGCAGACCGGGGCACCGGTGGGGATAAAGTAGATTGGTCCAGTCCCTCCTTGACACTCCCGGCCGCCGGGAGATGCGGGAAAGGTGGTAGGCAGGCACGCGGATTAGGAGGACGAGTGGAAGAGACCTGCAGGGTTACCTTCCTGCCCGACAACCGATACATCGTAGTCCCCCGGGGTGAGACCATCCTCAAGGCGGCCATGGATGCCGACGTGCACATAAACGCCTCCTGCGGCGGTTCCGGCTCCTGCGGGAAGTGCCGGGTGGTGGTGCAGGAAGGCGATGTGGAAAGGGAGCCCAACCCTAAGCTGGGAGAGGAGGACGTGCGGAAGGGTTATGCTCTGGCTTGCCAGACCCGGGTCCTCTCTGACTTAAAGGTCCTGGTCCCTATCGAGTCCCGCATCGGTGATAAGCGCATCTTTGAGCGCAAGGAGCCCGAGCCCGCCCATGGCCACCTGCTTTCCGCCGAGGAATGGGAGAAGAGGCTCCCCCCCTGGACCCTGGACCCTCCCACCAAGAAGGTCCACTTGGTACTTCCGCCACCCTCCTTGGATGACAACACCAGCGACGCGGAGAGGGTCAAGCGGGGCCTGGCGGTGGAGGCGGGCTTGCGCGACGTGATCATCGATTACCCCGTATTACAGAGGTTGCCCAACGTCCTCCGCCAGAGCAATTGGGATGTGACGGTCACCGTGCTGGACAGCGGGGAAGAGCTCCGTGCGGTGCGGGTGGAGCAGGGAGACACCACTGAGCGCCAGTCAGCCATCGCCATCGACGTGGGCACCACCACTATCTCGGCGGAGCTTCTAGACCTGCGGACCGGCGAGGTGGTGGCCCGGGCCTCCGATTACAACGCCCAGGTAGCCTACGGGGAGGACGTCATCACCCGTATCATCTATGCCACCAAGGGGACCGGACTGGCCCGGCTCCAGTCCGTGGTGGTGGGGACCATTTGGAACCTCATCAAAACCTTGGTGGAGAGGGCGGGGATCGAGTATTGCAACATTACCCACGTGGTGGTGGCCGGGAACACCACCATGACCCACTTGCTCTTGGGCTTGAACCCCAAGTATATCCGGGAGGAACCTTATATACCATCCGCCACCTTTTTCCCTTGGATAAAGGCCAGCGACATCGGGCTTCGCATCGCCGCAGGGGTTTATCTTTACGCCAT
>JAPWVA010000103.1 GCA_028275245.1 Actinomycetota bacterium | reverse complement strand
CGCTGGAACACGGGAGGGAGCACCTCCTACGGGCCATCTACGAGGGCGTGGCCTTCAACTGCCGCTGGCTCCTGGAGGTGGCGGAGCGCAAGGGCTATCCATGCCGCACCCTCCGGACCATAGGAGGAGGTGCCAGGAGCGACCTGTGGATGCAGATCCTCTCCGATGTCACCGGCAGGACCGTCGAGGCGGTGGACAGCCCGCAGGAGGCCGGAGCGGTTGGATGCGCCCTGGCGGTGGCGGTGGGACTGGGGAGGCTGAAAAGGTACCGTGACATCAAGGGCGCCGTGAGGATTAGAAGGACCTTCACGCCCAATCGGGAGAACTGTCGTGTTTACGAGGAGATGTACACCACCTTCAAGTGCCTCTATGGTAGCCTCAGGGGCATATGCCAGGAGCTGAACGAAGGCGAAGAGGCATGTGCCCTAGGTTAGCGAGGCGTGGAAGTTTCGTCAGGTAGAGATTGGGAATCCGAGGTATTGTCCGACGGAAGGGGTGATGGCCATGCTGGATTACCAGGCGCAACCGAGGGGACTTCCGGAGCTGGTCTACGATGACGATTACATCGTGGCCACCTACTACGCTGCCCTGCCCCGGGACCTTATCATGTACCACCTGGCTCCCTTCCTGGCCATCGAGCAGTCCACGGGCACATGGACGCCGGTACCGGGAGAGACACCTGAGGTACGAGCGAAGCACGTAGCCAAGGTCATCGGGATACACGAGGTTCCTCAGTACGAGTTCGAGGTGCCTCGGGGGGTGGAGGAGCGGACCTACGTGGTACAGATAGCCTTCCCCTACTGCAACATCGAGAGTCAGATTCCCATGCTGCTGACCGCCGTGGTGGGCAACATCTCCATGGGAGGGAAGATCAAGCTCCTGGACATCAGCTTTCCCAAGAAGTACACCGACGGCTTCCAAGGGCCCAAGTTCGGGATCGAGGGCGTGAGGAAGATCCTGGGCGTCTACGACCGGCCGCTTCTCAACAACATGATAAAGCCCTGTACGGGGTATTCCTGCGAAGTAGGGGAGAGGCTGTTCTACGAGGCCGCCCTGGGCGGCTGCGACTGCGTCAAGGACGACGAGCTCATCGCGGACATGGAGTTCAACCGGGTGGTGGACCGGGTGAAGGCCTACATGGCCATGGAAAAGAGGGTTTACGAGGAGACGGGGGAGCATACCCTCTACACGGTGAACGTGTCCGGCCCCATCCCTCGGATGTTCGAGGTGGCCAAGAGGGCGGTGGAGGCAGGGGCCAACGCCATCATGGTCAATTACCTGGCGGTAGGTTTTCCCGCCCTCCAGGCTCTGGCGGAGGACCCCGACATCAACGTGCCCATCCTGGCCCATATGGACTGCGCTGGGGCCCTGTATGAGTCTCCCATATCGGGGATCTCCTCCCACTTGGTCCTGGCGAAGCTGCCCAGGCTGGCGGGAGCCGATATCATCGTGTTCCCTGCTCCCTACGGGAAGGCCCCCTACCTGAAAGACCGCTTCCTCGTCACCGCTGATACCATGCATTACCCCATGCACGGGATAAAGCCCTCCATGCCCATGCCCTCGGGGGGGATAACCCCCCAGATGGTGCCGACGTGCGTGGGCGACATAGGATGGGACATCATGATCGGCTCGGGGGGCGGTATCCACGCTCATCCCATGGGCCCAGTGGCGGGGGCCCGGGCCTTCCGGCAGGCTATCGACGCCACCATGAAGGGAATCCCCCTGGAGGAATACGCCAAGGACCACCAGGAGCTGGCGGTGGCCCTCGGACTCTGGAGCGGGATGTTCCGCGAGACCACGGCTGAGGCCGGGATAGAGGCCAAAGCTGAGCACTTGGGCGAAAGCTGATCGATGGGATGCCCTCTAGGAGTGATCCCCTGACATATCAGGAGCTGGCGGTGGCCCTCGGACTCTGGAGCGGGATGTTCCGCGAGACCACGGCTGAGGCCGGGATAGAGGCCAAAGCTGAGCACTTGGGCGAAAGCTGATCGATGGGATGCCCTCTAGGAGTGATCCCCTGACATATCAGGAGCTGGCGGTGGCCCTCGGACTCTGGAGCGGGATGTTCCGCGAGACCACGGCTGAGGCCGGGATAGAGGCCAAAGCTGAGAGGTCAAGTTAGGCTGATCGTCATCCCCCGCGGAAAGGGGCGCCCTCCGGGGCGCCCCTTTCATCTTGGAGGTGGGCCCCGGTGAGGATCCCACTCCGGTGAAGGGCGAGGATCGGGTCGGGGGAGAGGATCCCCTGCCGGTGTCCTGCAGGGTGCAGGAAACGGGCATCGAAGGGTGGAAAAAGGGGAATGAAGAGGGTAGTGCGGGAAGTACGGTGACGGGTATGGTGACCGGAGAAGTGAAAAGAAAATGGGGTGATAGCAAGTGAGGCTTGACCTGGATCACTCATCCGGGGAGCCCAGGGTGTTCCGGAGGGAGGGGGACCGCGTCTTTATCGACGCCGGGGGGCTCCACTACCGGGAGCTCAATGGGATGGTGCAAGGTGCCACCCGTGAGGACGTCCGGGAGATAGACATAGAAAACGTCCATGGTCATCCCTATATAGGGACCGGCTTGAGGAAGAGCTTGAGGATAAGGGTGCGGGGGGATGCCGGTGATGACTTGGGGGCCTTCATGTACGGCCCCGATATCGAGGTAGAGGGTTCGGTGGGAAGGGGACTGGGGAACAGCATGAGCCGGGGTAGGATAGTGGTCCGGGGAAGCGCCGGGGAAGGGGCCGGGACGGGCATGAAGGGAGGGTGTATCCTCATCGGCGGGCACGTGGGACCCAGGGCCGCCCTGCATATGCAGGAGCTTTGGTATGGCAGGCCGGTCATGGTGGTGGGAGGCACTGCGGGGGACCTGCTGGGAGAGTACATGGCGGGAGGCGTGGTGGTGGTGCTGGACCTGCGCGGGGGAAGCGGGAAGGGAAGCCCCCGGGGGATCGGATCCGGCATGTCGGGAGGGGCCATCTATTTCCGGGGATGTCTCCGGAGGGAGCAGGTGGCGGGAGAAGCCCGACTGCAACTGGTTAAGGGGGAGGAACTGGGGGAGGTCACCGTCTGGGTCCACGAGTTCGCCCGCCTGTTCGGCGAGGACACTGAGGTGCTGCTGTCTGGGGTTTTCACCCGCGTGACCGCTGCCCACACCTGAAAAGCGGTCCAGCCCCACATCATGGGGTCTTGCCGGATGCATTCCGATCACTCGCCGGGGCTTGACCTCCATAACCTTAACGTGGATGTAACATTCCGGAAAAGTGGGTGAAACCAAAGGCCGATATCATGGGCTCAGTAGGAGGTGGTCGGGCGCTTGGAGCGCCAACGAGGAGAAGGAGGACATGAGATGGCCGACGGAAGGGAAGAAGCCAAGGATTACGTACTGAAGACCGCCCGGGAGAACAACGTTCGCTTCATCCGGCTCTGGTTCACCGATATCTTGGGGTTCCTGAAGAGCTTCGCCATCACCATTGGGGAGCTGGAGGAGGCGCTGGAGGACGGGATGGGCTTCGACGGTTCCTCCATCGAGGGGTACGCCCGCATCGATGAGAGCGACATGATCGCCATGCCCGACCCCACCACTTTCTGTATCCTCCCGTGGCGCCACCGGGACGGACACGCCGTGGCACGCATGTTCTGCGACATATTGAGGCCTGGAGGTGAGCCCTACGAGAAGGACCCCCGCTTCGTTCTCAAACGCAACCTGGAGGAGGCCAGGAAAATGGGCTTCACCTTTTACGTGGGCCCCGAGCTGGAGTACTTCTACTTCCGCTCCTCCGAGAGCCCCGAAGTGCTGGATCGAGGAGGCTACTTCGACCTAACTCCCCTGGACCTGGCCTCCGACCTACGCCGGGAGACCATCCTGGCCCTGGAGGCCATGGGGATCGAGGTGGAGTACAGTCACCACGAGGTGGGCCCCAGCCAGCACGAGATCGACATGCGCTACGCGGACGCCCTGACCATGGCCGACAATGCCATGACCTTCCGGCTGGTGGTCAAGGAGGTGGCCATGATGCACGGAGTTCACGCCACCTTCATGCCCAAGCCTCTCTATGGCGAGAACGGCTCGGGTATGCATACCCACATGTCCCTCTTCCAAGGGGAGCGCAACGCCTTCTTCGACCCCGAAGATCCCTATCACCTCTCGGATGTGGCCAAGCGGTTCATCGCCGGCCTGCTCCGCCATGCCCCGGAGATAACCCTGGTCTGCAACCAGTGGGTGAACTCCTACAAGCGACTGGTGCCGGGGTATGAGGCCCCGGTGTACATCACCTGGGCGGTGCGTAACCGTTCCGACCTGATCAGGGTCCCGGAGTACAAGCCGGGGAAGGAGAAGGCCACCCGCATCGAGTTCCGCTCCCCCGACCCTGCTTGCAACCCCTACCTGGCCTTCGCCTGCATGCTGGCCGCCGGGTTGGAGGGGATCAAGAAGGGCTACGAGCTACCACCCATGGTGAACCGGAACGTTTACGAGCTCACCGAGAAGGAGCGGGAAGAGCTGGGCATAAAGCAGCTGCCGGAGGACCTCTGGGAAGCCATCCTCATCGCCGAGAAGAGCGAGCTGCTGAAGAGGACGCTGGGAGACGAGGTTTTCGAGTCCCTCATCGAGAACAAGAAGATCGAGTGGGAGAGGTACCGGGCCCAGGTGACCGAATGGGAGCTCCGGAACTACCTCCCAGTCCTTTGAGATTCCCCAGAGGCACCGCAAGGCCGGGTTGGTGGTGGGGATGGGAGGTTAAGACCTGAAGCCTCCCTTCCGAGCCTCGCTGGTGACCGTCACTTCTTCCTCACCGGGAAGCGGATCTCGGTGAGGAGCTCGTCCTCCGTGCGGGCCACCACCGGGTCCAGGTGGAAGACCGCCTCCCCCGGCCCCATCAGCTCGTAGCCGTTTTCCGATATCCAACGCATCAACCTGAGAAAGGCGTCCTGGAGTTGGGCGTGGGGTCCCCGGTGTACCGCGTAGGCTACCTCCCGCTCGGGGACCTTTTTCACTCCCACCTCCCCGGTGGTAGCCTTCTCCAATATGTCCTCCGGCGGTCTCAGAGGCCTCACGGGCTCCTCCTTTCCCTCACACCTACCCTTTTGTGATCCCGCATCACCACCTGACGGCGTTCCCTACCGTTCCCCCAGCGATTCCAGGAAGGCCTCAAGACGGGTCAGGATCTGTCCCTCCTGGTATTCGCGGTCGTCCACGCAGTCCCCCTCGATGAGCAGGACGGGTATGCCCCTTTCCTGGAAACGCTTGCGGATGATCTGGGCGGCCCCGCAGCTCTGCCGGCATCCCCAGTGGTTATAGTGGATGGCCCCCTGTACCCGGTAGGCCTCGGCCTTGGCCAGCAAGTGACTTATCCGCCTTTCAGCCTCTCCTACCAGAAAATGGCCGGCGGTCTTTTCCGCCAGTGAGGCGAAGGGATCACGGGGGTCCATCTTATTCCAATAGGCGTGGGTGTATTCCTCGCACACCACCCGGGCCCCGTGGGCCTTCAC
>JAPWVA010000102.1 GCA_028275245.1 Actinomycetota bacterium | reverse complement strand
ATGCTCCAAGGGGTTTTCGCCGAGTTCGACCCCAAGCCCGGAACGGTGGTAGGCCTTTCCAACGTTTCCAACAGCATCCCTGACGAGAGCTTGGCTCGCCTCATCAACCGCACTCTGCTGGGCGTGCTCATGGCCAAGGGACTAACGGCGGCCATCGTGGACCCCAACGATGAGGAGCTCATGGGAGTGATGCGCCGTAACGAGGATTACCAGATCATCGAGAAGATCGTGAACGGTGAGCAGGTGGACGAGAGCGATCCCAAGGTGATCAAGTACCTGAAGACCTACAAAGTCCTCACCGAAGAGACTCTTTACTGCCATTCCTACCTTGAGCTATAGGAGCAGTCGCCCGGAAGGGGCATTCCCCTCCGGGCGCCTTGCAAGGTTTGGGATCGAAGCGAGGGTGGAAGAGCTATGAGGGAGGAAAATTGTTCTTGCGCCCGCAGGTTCGCGGATATCAATGACCTGGGGCCTTTGAGGCAAATCCTCGAAAGGTACCGGGGAGAGAGGGGGGCCCTCATCCCCATGCTCCAGGACGCCCAAGAGGCCTACGGTTACCTGGACGAGAAGATCATGAGAGAGTTGGCCAAGGGCTCAGGGTACCAGCTGAGCCAGTTGTACGGTGTGGCCACCTTCTACACCCAGTTCCGCCTTAAGCCTATCGGAGAGCATCTGATCAGGGTCTGCCATGGTACCGCTTGCCACGTGGCCGGTGCAGAGCAGATATCCGAGGAGATTTATAACTTCTTGGGGATAAGGGACGGAGAGACCACCGAAGATGGGCAGTTCACGGTGGAATCCGTCATGTGCGTGGGTGCCTGTTCCCTTTCTCCCATAATGATCGTGGATGAGGACACCCATGGGAAGTTAAGACCCAGCGACGTGCGGAAGGTTCTCAAGAGATACATGAGGGATGGCGGGGGCAAGGAAGATGAGTAATGGGAAAACCAAGCTGGTCCTGGGATATGGAACCTGCGGGATTGCCGCCGGGGCTGCCGCGGTGAAGGAGGCCCTGGAGAGGGAGCTGGAGACGGGCAAATACCTGGCGGAGCTGGACATCGCTGGGTGCATGGGTTTCTGCTTCAAGGAACCCATTGTAGAGGTCATAAGCCCTGACGGCCTTTCCGTGGTCTATGGCGACCTGACACCCAAGAAGGTACCGCAGCTCCTGGAGAGCCACCTGCTCCAGGGTAGGGTCATCGACGAGTGGGTGGTGAAGAGGAGCGATGACCCCTCTGCGGGGGAGGGGGACTTCCTGGCTCACCAGCACCGTATAGTCCTCAGGAACTGCGGGATTATAAACCCCGAGAGCATCGACGAGTACATCGCCACCGGCGGATACGAAGCTGCCAGGAAGGCCCTCACCTCCATGACCCCCGAGGAGATCATAGGGGAAGTGACCAAATCGGGCCTGCGGGGCAGGGGTGGCGCCGGGTTCCCCACGGGGACCAAGTGGGGTTTCGCCAGGAAGGCCCCGGGTGACGAGAAATATATAGTGTGCAACGCCGACGAGGGGGATCCGGGGGCCTTCATGGACCGTAGCGTGCTGGAAGGCGATCCCCACGCGGTTATAGAGGGGATGATCATAGCCGGCTACGCCATAGGGGCGCGCCAGGGATACATCTATTGCAGGGCGGAGTACCCGCTGGCGCTGCGCCGCCTGGAGATCGCCATCACCCAGTGCCGGGAGAGGGGATTCCTGGGAAAGGGCATCTTCGGGACAGAATGGGATTTCGACATAAAGATAAAGAAAGGTGCAGGAGCCTTCGTCTGCGGCGAGGAGACCGCCCTCATCGCCAGCATCGAGGGCAAAAGGGGAATGCCCCGTCCCCGCCCACCCTTCCCTGCCAACGAGGGCCTTTGGGGCAAGCCCACCAACATCAACAACGTGGAGACATTGGCAAATGTGCCCTGGATCATCCGCCACGGGGGTGAGGAGTACGCCCGGCTGGGCACTGAGAAGAGCAAGGGCACCAAGGTCTTCTGCCTGGCGGGCAAGGTAAGGCGGACAGGCCTTGCGGAGGTCCCCATGGGGATGACGCTACGCCAGGTCATCTTCGACGTGGGCGGGGGTATCAGGGGCGGTAAGGAATTCAAGGCGGTACAGCTGGGAGGACCTTCCGGCGGCTGCCTCCCCGCCAGCCTCCTGGACACCCCGGTGGATTACGAGGCCATCACCGCTACCGGAGCTATCATGGGCTCTGGGGGTATGATCGTGGCCGACTCCACCACCTGCATGGTGGACTTGGCTCGCTATTTCCTAACCTTCACCCAGGCAGAGTCCTGCGGCAAGTGCGTTCCCTGCAGGCTGGGGACCAAGAGGATGCTGGAAATCCTGGAAAGGATCTGCCGCGGGGAGGGCGAGCCAGAGGACATAGGAAAGCTGGAGATGTTGGCTCAGGACATCAAGGCAGCCAGCCTATGTGCTTTGGGCGGCACCGCCCCTAATCCCGTCCTTACCACCTTACGGTATTTCCGCAACGAGTATGAGGACCACATTTTCCGTAAGAAGTGCACGGCGGGGGTCTGCCCCGCCCTTATAACCCTTTACATAGATGCCGATAAGTGCTCGGGTTGTGGCGCCTGCGCTAAGATCTGCCCGGTGGGGGCCATATCGGGGAAGAAAAAGGAGCCGCACGGCATAGATGCCGAAAAGTGCATCCGCTGCAAGCTTTGTTTAAGCCGCTGTCCCGAGGAAGCCATATACGCGGAGTGAGGAGGTCCATCATGGCAGGGGTAGTTCGCTTGACCATAGACGGCCGGGAGATCGTCACGGCGGAGGGCAACACCATCCTGCAAGCGGCGAAGGAGAACGGGATACGCATACCCACCCTCTGTTACGACGAGCGCATGGAGCCCTACGGGGCCTGCCGTATCTGCCTAGTGGAAGTAGAGGGAGCCAGGGGGTTACTCCCCTCATGTGCCACCAGGGTGACCGAGGGGATGGTGGTCCGCACCGATACCGAGCAGCTCCGCCGCATCAGGCGCACCATCCTGGAGCTCTTGCTCTCGGACCATCCCAACGACTGCATGATCTGCGATAGTACGGGTAACTGCGAACTCCAGGACCTGGCCTACGAATACGGAGTGCGGGATCCCCGCTTCGAGGGCGAGCGCCATACCTACAAGGTGCTGACCGAAAATCCCTTCATCGAAAGGGATTACAACAAGTGCATCCTGTGCGGCAGATGCATCCGCATTTGCCGCGAGGTCCAAGGGGTGGGCGTTTACGATTTCGTCAACCGGGGCTTCGAGGCGGTGCCCGGGACCCCCTACGACCGCCCCCTGCCCGAGACCCCCTGCGAGTTCTGCGGGCAGTGCGTGTCCACCTGCCCCACCGGGGCCATCGTCTCTATCCCCTCCAAGGGGAAGGGAAGGGCGTGGCAGGTGAGGAAGGTCCGCACCACCTGTACCTACTGCGGTTGTGGATGCCAGATAGACCTGCACGTGAAGGACGGCCGGGTGGTGGAGGTCTCGTCGCCCCTCATGGTTGGACCCGGCCAAGGAAACCTCTGCGCTAAAGGCCGGTACGGTTACGAGTTCATCCATAGCCCGGATCGTTTGACTTCCCCCCTGGTGAAGGGTGAGGAAGGGTTCGTGGAGGTCTCGTGGGACAAGGCCTTGGACGAGGTGGCATCCCGCATCCGCCGGGCAGTGGAGGAACACGGTCCGGACAGCGTAGCTTTCCTATGTTCCGCCCGATGCACCAACGAGGAGAACTACCTGTTGCAGAAGATGGCCCGAGCGGTGGTCGGCACCAACAATGTCGACCACTGCGCACGGTTATGACACAGCTCCACGGTCGCCGGTCTGGCGACGGCTTTTGGCAGCGGGGCCATGACCAATAGCATCGATGACCTGGAGAAGGCCGACTGCATCCTGGTAATCGGCTCCAATACCACGGAAGCCCATCCCATTGTGGGGTTGCGCATTAAGAGGGCGGTGATGAAGAACGACTGCAAGCTCATCGTAGCAGAGCCCCGCCATATAAGGCTTTGCTATTATGCTCAACAGTGGATAAGGCACCGCCCCGGCACCGACGTGGCCCTGCTCAATGGGATGATGAACGTCATACTCGCGGAGGGGCTGGCGGACGAGGAGTTCATCCGTCAGCGGACCGAGGGGTTTGAGGAGTTCAGGGAGGTGGTGGAAAAGTACACCCCTGAAAAGGTGGCCGAGATCTGCGGCGTGGAGCCCGACGAGATACGAAGGGCGGCCCGGACCTTCGCCGAGGCGGATAGAGCGGCCATCGTATACGCCATGGGGATCACCCAGCACACCACCGGCGTGGACAACGTTCTCTCCTTGGCTAACTTGGCCATGCTCACCGGCAACATCGGCAAGGAGGGCGCGGGGGTGAACCCCCTGCGAGGCCAGAATAACGTGCAGGGCGCTTGCGACATGGGAGGACTTCCCAACGTTCTTACGGGCTATCAGAGCGTGCAGGATCCCCAGGTGCGGGAGAAGTTCGCACGGGTCTGGGGGGTGGAAAGCCTCCCGGACAAGCCGGGGCTCACCGTGATGGAGATGATGGAGGCGGCCGCCCGGGGAGAGGTGAAGGTTTTGTACATAATGGGAGAGAACCCGCTCATATCCGACCCCGACATCAAGCACCTCCAGGAGGCCTTGGAGAAGGTGGAATTCCTGGTGGTACAGGACATCTTCCTGACCGAGACGGCGCGCCGAGCCGACGTGGTGCTCCCCGCCGCCTCTTTCGCCGAGAAGGAAGGCACCTTCACCAATACCGATCGCCGGGTGCAGCGCGTTCGCAAGGCGGTGGAGCCGCCGGGGGAGGCTCGGGAGGATTCCTGGATAATAGCGGAGGTCTCCAGGAGGTTGGGCTACGACATGGGGGACGTGTCGGCCCCGGCGGTGATGGAGGAGATCGCCTCTCTCACCCCCCAGTACGGCGGCATAAGCTACCGCAGGTTGGAGGAACTGGGTCACCTGCACTGGCCTTGCCCCGCGCCAGACCACCCCGGCACCCCCATATTGCACGTGGAGAAGTTCACCCGTGGCAAGGGAAAGTTCAGCCCGGTAGAGTACAAGCCCCCGGCGGAGGTGCCGGATGAGGAATATCCTTTCTACCTCACCACGGGAAGGCTTCTCCTCCAGTACCACACCGGCACCATGACCCGCAGGGTGGAAGGGCTGGAGGAGCTTTCCCATCCCAACAAGGTATGGATGAACCCGGAGGATGCCGAGAGGCTGGGCATAGCCGATGGCGACGAGGTAGTGGTGCAATCCCGCCGAGGTGCTATAAGGATAAGGACCAGGGTCACCGGGAAGGTCCCGCCGTCGGTCCTCTTCATCCCCTTCCACTTCGGGGAGTCCCCGGCCAATGCCCTTACCAATCCCGCCCTTGATCCAGTGGCCAAGATACCCGAGTACAAAGTGGCGGCGGTCCGGGTGCTCGTGGGGAAGGAGGCAGAGGGCGTGGATGTGGTGAGCCTTTCGTCCACCGGCTAGGCAGGTC
>JAPWVA010000101.1 GCA_028275245.1 Actinomycetota bacterium | reverse complement strand
AGGATAAATATCGGGACCGAAAGAGTCTAAAGCGCGGCCGAGGTGGTGTAGCGGTTAACATCGGGGACTGTGGATCCCCTGACCCGGGTTCGAATCCCGGCCTCGGCCCTACCGCTTGATTCACCATTCCGAGCTAAAATGTGTACTGGCGTCGCAACTTTGGCGCCTCTTCCCGAAGGGCGCTACGGCAACTATAAAAAGGGAGGATTTCAATTATTTAATGGCGAAAGGGCGGCGCATTGGAAACGGTCCTCCTCGGCCTCCGTTCGTTGTTCTAATCGAACAAGGCTTTTCGCGCCGCCCCGCTAAACTTGGGAAAAGCTTAAGTAGCTTCAGCTGTAATGTAACATTGGTCCACACCGCGGTGTAGGAACGGCGTCGATCGGAGCTCGGGGCGGTGCCCCCGCGATGAGAGATCGTAGCTCTTGGTGTGGATAAACTGATGTGGATCCGAACAAGCCGGGCGACCGGAGGGCTCGGGTCCGAGATAGGTTCGGCACCCCGCTAATTTCTAAGGCTTGCGGCCACCAATTCCGGTTGATTCTGCCGGAGGCCACTGCTATTGGGGTTCGGCTAAGCCATGCGAGTGGAGGGCGCGGCCGCGAGGCCGTGGCCCCGCGCACGGCTCAGTAACACGTCGTCAACCTACCCTCGGGACGGGGATAACCTCGGGAAACTGAGGATAATACCCGATAGGCGAGGGGCGCTGGAAGGCCCCTTCGCTGAAAGCGAAAGCGCCCGAGGATGGGACGGCGGCCTATCAGGTAGTTGGTGGGGTAACGGCCCACCAAGCCTACGACGGGTACGGGCGATGGGAGTCGGAGCCCGGAGATGGGGACTGAGACAAGGCCCCAGGCCCTACGGGGCGCAGCAGGCGCGAAAACTCCGCAATGCGCGAAAGCGTGACGGGGGAACCCCAAGTGCCGCTGATCTTCGATCGGCGGCTTTTCGGGAGTGTAAAAAGCTCCCGGAATAAGGGCTGGGTAAGTCTGGTGCCAGCCGCCGCGGTAACACCAGCAGCCCAAGTGGTGGTCGCGATTATTGGGCCTAAAGCGCTCGTAGCCGGGCCGATGAGTCCCTTGTGAAATCGGACGGCTCAACCGTTCGGCTTGCAAGGGATACCATCGGCCTTGGGGCCGGGAGAGGCCGGAGGTACTCCGGGGGTAGCGGTGAAATGCTGTAATCCTCGGGGGACCACCAGTGGCGAAGGCGTCCGGCTAGAACGGACCCGACGGTGAGGGGCGAAGGCCAGGGGAGCGAACGGGATTAGATACCCCGGTAGTCCTGGCAGTAAAGGATGCGGGCCAGGTGTCGGGCGCCCTTCGAGGGTGCTCGGTGCCGTAGGGAAGCCGTTAAGCCCGCCGCCTGGGAAGTACGGCCGCAAGGCTGAAACTTAAAGAAATTGGCGGGGGAGCACCACAAGGGGTGGAGCCTGCGGTTTAATTGGATTCAACGCCGGACAACTCACCGGGGGCGACAGCTGGATGAAGGCCAGGCTGACGACCTTGCCGGACTAGCTGAGAGGTGGTGCATGGCCGTCGTCAGCTCGTACCGTGAGGCGTCCTGTCAAGTCAGGCAACGAGCGAGACCCTCGCCCCTAGTTGCCATCGGCTCTGGCCGGGCACTCTAGGGGGACCGCTGGCGCTAAGCCAGAGGAAGGAGAGGGCGACGGTAGGTCCGTATGCCCCGAATCCCCCGGGCTACACGCGGGCTACAATGCGTAGGACAATGGGATGCGACCCCGTAAGGGGAAGCCAATCCCCTAAACCTACGCTCAGTTCGGATCGAGGGCTGCAACTCGCCCTCGTGAAGGTGGAATCCCTAGTAATCGCGGGCCACTATCCCGCGGTGAATACGTCCCTGCTCCTTGCACACACCGCCCGTCAAGCCACTCGAGTGGGGTCTGGATGAGGCTCGCTCTCCTTGGGCGGGTCGAATCCAGGTTCCGCAAGAGGGGCTAAGTCGTAACAAGGTAGCCGTAGGGGAACCTGCGGCTCGATCACCTCCACGATGCTATTTGGGGTGCCGAACCCTCGGAGGGCCCGTAGCTCAGCGGTAGAGCGTCGGCTTTGCAAGCCGAAGGCCCCGGGTTCGAGTCCCGGCGGGTCCACATTTGATGCAGCCCGTGAAGCTCGCTTCATGGGCGAAGGGCAAAATTGCGCTTGCAAGATGATTGCCACGCATAGGTCTGCCCTAGCGCTAGCTGGGTTCAAAGAAACGAACGCCTAAGCCACCTGGGGGATAGCTCGGCTCGGGCGCCGAGGAAGGCCGTGGCAAGCAGCGAAATGCTCGGGCGAGGCGCACGCGGCCCTTGAACCCGAGATCGCCGAATGGGACTTCCTGGCGGGGGGCAACCCCCGTCGTTCGCGGCAGCGAACGGGAACCCCGGGAACGGAAACATCTTAGTACCGGGAGGAAAAGAAAGCAACCGCGATGCCCTGAGTAACGGCGAGTGAAAGGGGCAGAGGGCAAACCGAACCTGGTGGCGAAAGTCACTGGGGATGTGGGGTTGTAGGACCTTCCCCAATCCCTAGCGCGGGAAGCCGAAGTCGGCTGGAACGCCGCGCCGTAGAGGGTGAAAGCCCCGTAGGCGTAACTGCGCGGGGTACGAGGGAGGGGATCCTGAGTAGGATGCCTTGGAAATGGCGTCCGAAGCTGGGAGGCATCAACTCCCAACCCTAAATACGTCCCGAGACCGATAGCGGACGCAGTACCGCGAGGGAAAGCTGAAAAGCACCCCGGAAGGGGGGTGAAAAGAGCTTGAAACCAGGTGGCGATAGTTGGACACGGCTCGAAAGGGTTGAGTCTCCCCGAAGGAACCCGCGGCGACGCGGTAGTACGAGGGGAGAGGACCGGGGTCGTGTCGTCCGTCTGGAATCACGGGCCAGGGAGTTCATCGCCGTGGCGAGGCTAAGGGGTCAAACCCCGCAGCCGCAGCGAAAGCGAAGGGTCCGCATCGCGAAAGCGAGAGGGACTGGGTGTGAAAGCGCCCGGAGTCACGGCGATGAGACCCGAAACCGGGTGATCTAGTCCGGGGTAGGATGAAGCCGACCGATAGGTCGGTGGAGGTCCGAACCGGTCTTGACGTGCAATTCGGTCGGATGACCTCGGGCTAGTGGCGAAAGACCCATCAAACCCGGTGACAGCTGGTTCCTCCCGAAGCTGGCCGCAGTCAGGCCCAGCGCGAGGTTGCCGGCGGCGTAGAGCACCGATTGGTGGGATACGGGGGGAAACCCTCGGCTCACCTGTCGAACTCCGAAGTCGCCGGCACCGTAGACCGCTGGAGACGGGATGCGGGGGGTAAGCTCCCGCTCCGAGAGGGGAACAACCCAGACCAGGGTTAAGGCCCCAAAATGCCGGCTAAGTGTGAAAACAAAGGGCGTCCCCGTCCTTAGACAGCGGGGAGGTAGGCTCAGAAGCAGCCATCCTTTAAACAACGCGTAACAGCGGACCCGTCGAGGGCGGGGGCCCCGAAAATGGACGGGGCTAAGCCGGCTGCCGAGACCCTGGGGCGGGCGAAGTTCAGTAGCCCGATCCGGTAGGGAGGCGCCCGGCGCGGGGAGAAGCTCGGGCGTGAGCTCGGGTGGACCGCGTTGGGATGAGGATCCTGGCGGTAGTAGCAGCAAAGTGGGGTGAGAATCCCCACCGCCGAAGGGGCCCGGGTTCCTCGACAATGATCGTCAGTCGAGGGTTAGTCGGTCCTAAGGCCGCCCTCAACCAGAGGCGGTCGAAGGGGAAACCGGTTAACATTCCGGTGCCACCCAGGTACCTGCGGCAACGCAAGCCCGGCTTCCGACGCTTCGGGGTAGGTCGAGCGGGGTCGTCGCCCCGTCTAACTTGCGGAAGCCCGGGGAGTTCCGTAATGGAGAGAACCGGGCGAACGCGGGAATGGCCTGCCGCAAGGTGGGTTCGGCTGATCCCTGGAGCCCGTGAAAAGGGAGCCGGGAAATGGGATCCTGGGTGACCGTACCTAGAACCGACACAGGTGCCCCTAGGTGAGAAGCCTCAGGCGTGTCGGGAGACCCCAGGCCAGGGAATTCGGCAAGTTAGCCCCGTGACTTAGGGCGAAGGGGTGCCTGCTCCGGGAAGGAGCAGGTCGCAGTGACAAGGGGGGGCCGACTGTTTAATAAAAACGTAGCTAACCGCTAGCCCGAAAGGGTGTGTACGGTTAGTGAATTCTGCCCAGTGGCGGTACGTGAAGGCCCGGTCCAACGGGCAGAAGCGCCGCCAAACGGCGGGGGTAACTATAACCCTCTTAAGGTAGCGTAATACCTTGCCGCTTAATTGGCGGCTTGCATGAAGGAATCAACGAGCCCCCCACTGTCCCGGCCTGGGCCCCGGTGAACCCACTGGCCGGCGAACATGCCGGGGACCCCCGAAGGGAAACGAAGACCCCGTGGACCTTCACTGCAGCCTGCCGTTGGGGCGCGATCGTGGGTGTAGAGCGTAGGCGGGAGCCAAAGCTGGGTCGAAAGGCCCGGCGGAGGCGCCAATGTAACACCGCCCTCCTGCGGTTGCGTCTCTAACCCCAAAAGGGGACCGCGGTAGGTGGGCAGTTTCGCTGGGGCGGCAGCCTCTCGAAAGGATATCGAGAGGGCCCAAAGGTCGGCTTAGGCGGGTCAGAAATCCGCCGTGAAGGGCAAGGCCAAAAGCCGGCCTGACTGCGTCCTCACTACCAAGGGACGCAGGGGCGAAAGCCTGGCCTAGCGAACCCCGATGTCCCTCTTGATGAGGGCTCGGGATGACAGAAAAGGTACCCCGGGGATAACAGAGTTGTCGCGGGCGAGAGCCCCCATCGACCCCGCGGCTTGCTACCTCGATGTCGGTTCTTCCTATCCTGGCCGTGCAGCAGCGGCCAAGGGTGGGGTTGTTCGCCCATTAAAAGGGAACGTGAGCTGGGTTTAGACCGTCGCGAGACAGGTCGGATGCTATCTTTCGGGGGTGCTGGGTACCTGAGGGGAAGGTGGCCTCAGTACGAGAGGAACAGGCTACCGGCGCCTCTGGTTTACCGGTTGTCCGACAGGGCACAGCCGGGCAGCTACGCGCCAGCCGATAAGGCCTGAAAGCATCTAAGGCCGAAGCGGCCCTCGAAAATAGGTACCCACTTCCGGTGGTCCCGAAAGGGACGCCTGCGCCGGCGACGGCGCGGGAGGCCGGAACAAGGGCCGGGGCTAGAAGACCCCGTTGATAGGCCGGGGGTGTAAGCGCGAAGCTTCGGCGACGCGTTCAGCCCGCCGGTACTAATCGCCCGAGGTTCGTTTCTTTGAGCTCAAGGCGATGGGCGGATCTATGCGTGGCATCTTTCTTTTCTTGATTGAGGTTTGACAATGGAGTAGGGGTGGAACTACCCTCAGTTCGGGACGACGATGAGGGCTAGAGTGTCCGTTTGCCCGAGTCTTGTCCCTTCTCCTTTGCAGAGTCCAGCTCGGAGAGCAACCAGTTATAAGCCAGCGGCATTGCTCCATACGCCGGTTCAGCGCACATTGCTC
>JAPWVA010000100.1 GCA_028275245.1 Actinomycetota bacterium | reverse complement strand
CCTCCGCCTCTTCCTCCAGCTTCTTCACCAGCGCCACTATCTTGGTGGAAACCAACCAAGCACCTCCATTGCCATTCCCCCGATGGGCCCGGGCCAAGTCCCCTCCCCCGCGAAAGTTCCTCAAGGCGCCTTCAAGACCCGGATACCACCCACGGGATAAAGGGGTCCCACTCCCGGGGCATCCCGGCCTCGCCAACCCCCGCCCGATTCTTATTCTACGATGAAATACAGGGTTTTCCGGTTGTTGTCGACCACGACTTCACCGGGGACGGTGCTCACCGAGACCTCCAGAACGTTGCGCACGCCCCCCGTGGCGGGCTTCAGGCCCTTGAAGGTCACCTTCACCGTGCTCCCCTGGGCGATTTGGGAGATGGATTGCTCCTGCCGGGCAGGGCTGGTCCTGACGTCGGAATACAGTTTCACCGACACCACCAGGTCCCTCTCGACCCTACCACCCTGGTTCTCCACGCTTACCGTCACCGTGAGCGAGCCGGTCCTGGGGAGGCGGAGCACGCCCGAGGCGTCGCTCTTGCCCGCCGGGTCCAGGGCCACCTGGGTGATGGCCACTCCCCTGAGCTCTCCCCGGCGGAAGGCCTTGAGGATGGAGTCCACTCCGGAAGGAGTAGCCAAGCTCCAGTCGCCGATCCAGGCGGCTTCCGGCAGGTCCTGCCTTTCCATCCCCTCGATGCCCTTTACTTTCTCCGTCACCTCCTCACGGAAATAACGGTAAAAGCCGTCGGAGAAGACGAGCAACCTGAGGTTATCGGTCACCCCCGGGGCATACGCGGAGAGGTCCTGGGCCTCCACCGCGTTCACCAGGTCGGGACGGATCCTCTGCACCGCCCGGTACCTGTACTCGAGGCACATGGTAAGGGAAGCGTGGGCCCTCTCCAGCTCCGGTGGGGGCTCTATCTCCCCCGACCTCTCCCAAAGCTCCCGGCACTGCTCCTCCAGCTCCCGGAGCCTGGAGTCCAGCTCCTCCCGCGAGGTAGCCAGTTCCCCCAGCCTGGAGAGGAACTGGCTCCACGTGGTGGCCTGGGCAGCGGTGGCCTCCGCCAGGGGCCTTGCCCGGTTGAGGTACTCGAGGGCCAGGTTGGGAGGTTTTTCCTTTTTCCTGCCACAGGTGAGGTTGAACACCCAGCAACCCAGGAGAAGCAAGATGACCGCCAGGACTATGGCGGGAGCAGGGCTCCGCCGCCTCCTCCTGCGGGTGAAGCGAGGCGTTCTACTCCGGTATATATTCCTTTCCCCCCACAACTCCGGAAACCCCCCTCAGAAGACCCTTCCTACACGTCTTCCTTCCCCACCCAGGGCGCTTTTCCTGCCTCCGCACCCACGTACGCCGGCGCCGCTTGCCTTTCGCAAGGCTACCCGCCTCTTCTCCCATTTTAAAAGGGACGGCGGAAGCCGTCCCCTTCCAACTGGTGGGCGAGGCGGGACTCGAACCCGCATGCTCCTTCGAGCACTGGACCCTGAACCCAGCGCGTCTACCAATTCCGCCACTCGCCCCCACTTCCAAGGGCGTTTTAAATTATAGCAGTGCCGGATGGGCATATCCATGGCCCGCCGGGCAACACTTTCCTGCCGGATCGGTACGCCCGACCACGGAGGTGAAGACATGACCATCGGGGAATTCCAGGAATTGATGGCCCGGACCTACCTGGGGAGGGACGGCCGCCGGGGAATCCATGCCACCTTTTCCTGGCTGGTGGAGGAGGTAGGAGAGCTCTCCCGTGCTCTCAGGGAGAAGGACCCGGAGGCAATAAGGGAAGAGATGGCGGATGTCCTGGCTTGGCTTTGCAGCCTGGCCAACCTGGCCGGGGTGGACCTGGAAAAAGCCGCTTCCAAGTACGCGGGAGGATGTCCTCGCTGTTCTTCCTCGCCCTGCTCCTGCCCCGAGGATGCCGCCGATAACCTTCTGTCAAGGCCATGAGGTCCATCCAACGGGTCTGCGGGGTCGGCGGCAAGGCCGCGCGCAACGCGTGCCTCCGCGGAAAGCTCTGGTCCCTCAGGTATGCGCCATCACCTCGATGTGCATGTCGCCTTCATCGTCCAAGTGCCAGTCCACCCTTCCCTCGACGCCGAAGGCCACCTCGTATATGCCCAGGGCGAGGCCGGCCAGGAGCAGGTGCATGCAGGGGTTTTCGATGTGCATGGAAAGCTTCTTTTCGTCCACCTGGAAACTCACCACGTTGCCCAGGCCCCGCAGGGCCATTTGGGCACGAAAATCGCCGAAGCCACGGGCGTTCCTGGCCGTCATCACCCCGCTCTTCACAAAACGGCGCTGGGCCTCCACCACCACCCTGGGGATCTCCTCCCCCAGCTCCTTCTCCAGCTCTTCGAAGATGACGTCCACGGTGGCGGGCCCGAACATGGCCATCCTCCAACCGGTGTCCCGGTGGGTTATCGTCCCCCTTTCCGTGTCCCAACGGTAGTTCCGCAAGTCCTGCGGGCCTCCGCAACCTGAGCACCTCTCCAGCCGTATGTCTCCAGGCTTACGGGAATAAGGCCGCGCCTGCAGCCTCTCCTGTAATTCCACCGGATGCCGGGAGATGAAGGCCGTCACCTCGTAAGTCCCAGGAGAGACCTCCCGGTAGGAAACGCTTCCCTCCCTCAAGTCAATGGCCTCGAAGGAGCCGAGCATGTCCCCGCAAAAAAGCTCCAGACAGTAGGGGTTTTCCACCGTGACCGTCACGTAATCCCCCTTGCCGTGCACCCGGCGCAACGACTTCAGCCTTATGTTCCCATAACCCATCACCTTTCCCAGCGCGCTGATGCTCCTCACCACCGGCCTCACGCCCACCAGGGCCCTCACCACCCACTTCACCAGGGAGGGATAGGCCTTGTCGATGAAGTCGTAGGTGGCCCTCCTCTTGGCCTCGACTATGATGCGCTCTATGGGCATGCCGATGATGCTCTCGATCTCGCGGAAGGTGCCCACCAAGTTGTGGATCTCGAAGAACACCATGCGGTGATCGGGGTTCTTCCTTTGGATGATGGTGCCGTTTTCCAGCCACTCATGTTCCCTCACCAGCCTGAGGGCGGCACCGCACTCCGGACAGAGCTTGACGCCCGCCATGGCTCAACCTCCTGGAAGTCTAGGCCATCCGTCCTGACCTGAGACAACACCTCGCCCTCAGGGGATCTTCCCCATGCATTCCTTCTACCACGAAAACCGGGGTTCCTTCATCGCGTCCGCCGGCCCTATCTCGCCCTCGTGTCCCATGCCGGTGAAATCCGCCGGCAAAATCCTCTCTAAAATCCTCATTAAAGATATCGGTCCTCGGCCCCCTGTATTGAAGTCCTACCCCCCGGCATGAAAACCCTCACTTTCCCGCCTCGACCCAGCGCGCCGGCTTCCCCCGTACGGCTCCCGTTACCGGATCCGGTATCCCACGCGACAAGGGAACCCCGGCTAGCGGTGTCGTCTCCCTCCTCCCGGAGGGAAATACCTTGCGCTGCCTACCGTCACAGCCCCTTCCTCAGTACGGTTTCTTGCGGGCTTCCGGGTGGGCCGATATCCCATGGGGGTCAGCAGGCGGGTCAGTAATATATCCACTCGAAGCGGGAGTGTCGGTCCCCCCAGCCCGCTATCAACTCCAGCAATGGCCTCCTCAAAACCCAGGGAACGGTCCTAGCCGCCAACAAGCGGTCGAGGAGGCGCTCCGCTACCCTCCCGGGGCCACCCAGTTCGTAAAGCCGGGAATAGACCTCAGCCAGCGGGTAAAACTTCTGCTTGGCGAAGAGGTAGTCGGGTTCCTGGAAAAGGGGCACATCCAGGGCGCTCCTGCCGTCGAAGATGGTGTCCACGTGCCTTCCCGTGAGAAGTCCCAAGCTACGGCAATACTCGTACAGCTCCGTGTTGGGATAGGGATGGTAAGTGGAGACCTGCATGCAGTGGGGCCTGGCCCGGGCGTTTATCTTGATGGTGTCCAGCAGGCAATGCAGGTCCTCGCCGGGAAGGGAAACCATGTTGGTGGATACCGTCTTGATGCCGTATTTACGGCAGAGGCGGAAAGCTTCCACTATCTGGGAATTGGACATGTGCCTACGTAGCACCTTCCTCCTCATTCCCTCGTTTCCGCACTCTATGCCCATGCAGACAACGGAACAACCTGCCTCCGCCAGCAATCTCACCGTTTCCTCGTCCAAGAGGTTCACCCTGGAGTTACAGATGAAAGGAAGGCTCACCTCCTCCCGGTACCTCATGGCCAGCTCCCTGAACCAATCTCGGTCCAAGGTGAGGATATCGTCGTCAAAGCGTATGTAGCGTAGCCTTCCCTCCGTGTCATCCCGGATTATCCCCCTGATCTCCTCCATTACCCGGTCCACGCTGTGGAAGCGCACGTACCTCTCCTGGTTGGGGTAAATCCTCCTCTGGGCGTGGTTGGAACAGTAGGTGCAGCTGTAAGGACAGCCTCGGGAGGCCATGAGGGTTCCCCTCTCGTGCTGCTGGGGGCAGAAGTTGGCAGGGTCGAAGATGGAACGGTCGGGGAAGGGAAGCTCGTCCAGGTTCTCTATCAGGGGACGGACTGGGTTCCGGACTATCTCCTCCCCTCTCCTGACCCAGAGGGACGCGATACGGGTGGGATCCTTTCCTTCATCCAGGGCGACGCACAGTTCCGCCAGGGCCTCCTCGCCTTCCCCCAGGCAAACCGCGTCGAAGGGAGCGTCCCTTAGGGCTCCTTCGGGGTCTATGGTGGTGTGGGCCCCGCCGCCCACCACGAAGAGATCTCCCATCTCCTCCTTAACCCAGCTGACCCACTTCTGCACGTGGGGGAACATGTGGGTTGTGGTGGACACGGCCAGGAGATCTGGGTTCTCCCGCTGGACCATCTCCAGTAACTCCTCCCTGCGGAGGGGCCGGGTGACGTGCAAGAGGGAGGTCCTGTGACCCTCCCGCTTGATGTAAGCGGAAAGGTAGGCGATGCCCAGGTATATCCTGCCCTCGGGCAGGAAATGCTCCTCGTCGTACTGGAAGAAATCGGGATATAGGAAGGTGACCTTGATTCCCAAGCGAACTTCACCTCCGGGATCATCCTGCCTTCCCTGTCCCGACGGAGGCGACCTAGCTGGAACCGGCGCGCCCACCGATCCGTCCCGTCCGTCGTTTCATCAATTATAAGGGAAGGAAGTTGGGGAAGGCCCTGTCACGATGGCCTGGGGGGAATCGGAAATCGGGGCGTGAAGCAAGGGAAGGGCAACGGGGCGCCATCTCTGCTGGAAGCAGTTGGCACCTCAGCCGGACTTCTTTCCCACCTCCAGCTTGACGGTGGCCCCCTGCATCACCTCCGTGCCCGGTGTGGGGACCTGCTTGAGCACCATCCCGTCATCGGCGGGGTCGGTGACCGTGCGATAGGTGACGTCCACCAGCAGGCCGAACCCCTCCAGTTTATTCCTGGCCGCCGCTTCGGCCAGGCCCACCACGTTGGGCACCACCACGGTGGCCGGGCCCTTGCTCACCGTTATGGTCACTGTGCTGCCCTTGGGCA
>JAPWVA010000099.1 GCA_028275245.1 Actinomycetota bacterium | reverse complement strand
GGCGTCGATCATGAGGAGGAGCTCCATGATGTGCATGTTCACTGGGTCGGAGCAGGTCTGGATGACGAAGGCATCGGCCCCCCGCACGCTCTCCAGGTAGCGGACGTACAGCTCGCCGTTGCTGAAGGTCTTGAGCTCCACCTTCCCCAGGGTGATACCCAGGTGGCCCGCGATCTGCCTCCCCAGTTCGGGAAAAGACCTACCGCTGAATATCATCAACTTTTTCCTGGTTATCTCCTTCAGTCCCATCTCCCACCTCGCTCTTTTTGTTCCTCCAGCCGGGTATGTTCCTCTGCCTACTCCTCTCTATTCCCAGCGCGCCGGGAGGGACGTCCTGGCTGATGGCGGAGCCGGCACCGGTCACTGCCCCCCTTCCCACCCGCACCGGGGCTATGAACATGGTGTCGCTGCCGATGAAGGCATCGTCCTCGATGACGGTGGGGTGCTTGCTCACGCCGTCGTAGTTGCAGGTGATGCTTCCAGCCCCCACGTTGACGTTGCTACCGATGTGGGCATCCCCCATGTAGCTCAAGTGGGGTATCTTACTCCCCCGGCCCACCACCGTCTTCTTGGTTTCCACAAAGGTCCCTATCTTGGAGCCCTCCATCAAGTGGGTCCCGGGCCTTAGGCTGGCGAAGGGCCCTATACTGACCCCGTCCTCCACCACGCATTCCCGGAGCACCGCCTGCTCCACCCTCACACCCTTACCCAACACCGAGTCCACGATCCTGACCCCGGGGCCCACCAGGCAATCCTCCCCGATAACGGTCTTGCCCTCCAGGATCACGAAGGGCCTTATCGTGGTGTCCCTTCCCACCTTGACCTCCGGGCCCACATAGGCGGTGGCCGGGTCCTCCACTGTCACCCCCTCCTCCATCAGGCGGCGCAGTATCCTCTCCCGCATGATCCTCTCCGCCTGGGCCAAGTGAAGCCGGTCGTTTATCCCCAACACCTCGGTGGGATCGGCCGCCTCCACCGTGCTGATCACGCCCCCCGCCTCCGCCATCAGTCTCACAGCATCCGTTAGGTAGAACTCGCCCTTGGCGTTATCAGGCCTGATGCGGGGCAATACCTCCCTCAACCTCTCCCACAGGAAGAGATAGGTGGAGGTGTTCACCTCCTTTATCGCCCTCTCCTCGGGATTGGCGTCCCCCTCCTCCACCACCCCTACCACCGCGCCCTGAAGGTCCCGGATGATCCTCCCGTAGCCGGTGGGATCCTCCAGCCGCGCTGTGAGAAGGGTCACCCAGGCATCAGTTTCTCGATGCACCCGGAACAGCTCCGCCAAGGTGCCAGGCCTGATGAGGGGGGAATCACCGGTGACCACCAACAGGAGTTCCTCCTCCAATAGGTCCGCGGCCTGCATCACCGCGTGGGCCGTTCCCCTCCTCTCCTCCTGGCGCACGAAAACCGCGCCGCTGCCCACCGCCTCCTCCACCCTTTCAGCATCCCTGCCCGTAACCACCAGGATACGGTCCACCAGGCCCCGGGACCGGAGATCCTCCAGGGCCTCCACCACCCAGCAGATCATGGGCTTCCCGCAAACGGTGTGGAGGACCTTGGCCATCCGGGACTTCATGCGGGTCCCCTCTCCCGCGGCGAGTATCAGCCCGGCACAGCTCACCTCGTCTCTCCTTTCCCTCTTGCCGCCCCTATTCTATCCAATAGCCGAGGGGGGGAGAAAACAAGATAGTATTAGGTAGAGGCTCCGCTCCCTACCAGCGGGGGGTGAACCCGCGCCGCCGGGTTCGCGGCCGGCGTTCACGGGGAAAGGAAAGGCGGTCCGATGGCCTTGGGGATGCTAATGCCAGCCGGGAGCACGCGCCGGAACGGCATAAGAACAACGGCATAAAAATAAGGGGTGAAACCCCTTCATCCTGGTTGGGGCGGTAGGATTCGAACCTACGATCGCGGCTCCAAAGGCCGCTGCCTTACCGCTTGGCCACGCCCCAGAGAACACCCGGGGGGCACGCTTCCTCCCGGGCGAACCCTTCAAAGGAGATTATACTCCAGTTTTCAATGGGGGTCTTTATCCCGAACCCGTACCGGGAATCCAACCGCCCCGGGTCCTTCGCACGCCCGTAGCGGTCATTCCTTGGCCTGCGCCTTCCCGGCCTTCTCCTCCTTTTCCCTCTTCATCTGGAAGAAGGCCTTGAGCACCGCCTCCTGGATCATGTCCCGGGTCTCCTGGTTGAGGGGGTGGGCTATGTCCTTGAACTCCCCGTTGGGTAGCTTCCTGGAAGGCATTGCCACGAAGTAACCCCTGTCCCCATCCACCACCCGCAGGTCGTGAACCACGAAGCAGTCATCGAAGACCACGCTGGCCAATCCCTTGACCATGTTCATGTCGATCTCTCGCACCGTCACCCTGGTGATTTTCACGACCGCTATCCCCCCACTTTTCACAATACCTAACAATTTTAAACTATATTAATGCCCGATGACTCCGTTTTTCAAGGTAAACCCGCCGGCTTTTCCTTCCCTTGCACCTCCCTGGATCCACGGACAGATAAATCACCTTCGGAGAATGCCGGTGAAAACGACTGCAGGGCCCCCGGGAAAGCCGCATTCCGGGCGTACCAGAATAGAGGTCTAGCCTCCACCCGGCCCCGCGGGGACCTTGCCTTCCGATCGTCCGTGGAGCACGACGAGGTGCCCAGGCGGCGCATCCCTTTCACCTTGGCCGCCAAGGCGATCTCCTGCGGGTCCATCCCCCAACCGGACTCGCGTCGAACCTCCCTCAAAGGCTTCCTCAAAGAGGGGCCACCCCCTTTTCGCGGAATCTGGCCACCGAGCTCCAGGGAAAGGCCATCTTGATCCCCGTCCTCACGAGGGCCTCCTCGTCCCGGGAGAGAAGAAAAAGGGTGGGGCCGCTTCCGCTCATCCCCCCAGGCCCCTCCCTTCCCAGCTTTTCCAGCAGGCTACCTAGCCCTGGTGCCAGTCGGAGGGCCGCCTCGATAAGGTCGTTCCTGATATGGTCTCCCACCTCCTCCAGGTCCCCCTTCTCCAGGCCCCTGACCAGGCCCCGGGGAAGGATCCCAGGGGGAAGAGGCGATGGGTTAAGCCGGTCGAACTCCCGGTACACATCCGCAGTGGAGAGGGCGAATCCCGGGTTCAAGAGGAGAACCCAGATCTCCTCGGCTGGGGATAGCCCGCGAACCCGCTCTCCCCTCCCCTCCGCCACCGCCGTTCCTCCCCGCAGGAAAAAGGGCACATCGGAGCCCAGCTCAGCCGCTGCCCCTTCCAACTCCTCGCGCTTCAGGGGCTCCCCCAGCAGCAGGTTCAACCCCAAAAGCACCGCCGCCGCATCGGAACTACCCCCGCCCAATCCTGCGCCCACCGGTATCCGCTTACGGAGCCCTATCCTCGCCCCCAATCCCCGCCCGATCCTCTCCTGGAAGACCCTCGCCGCTCTGAGACAAAGGTTGCCCTCATCCCTCGGGACGTCTCCCTCCACCTCAAGCTCGATCCTGGTGCTGGAAGAAAGTTCCACCACTATCAGATCGCAAAGCTCCACCGCCTGGAGCAGGGTGAGGACCTCGTGATAGCCGTCCGGCCTCCTCCCCCCCACCGCGAGGAAAAGGTTTACCTTGGCCGGCGCCTCCAACATCAGCTTTTTTCTCATCCCACCATCCCCTCGGGCCAACGAATCCACCCCGGAGGTTCGCCGGGAAGACCCCGGGTCATAGGCTCCGCCGAGGGGGCTTACATCCTCCCTCGCCGGGCGCCTCTGGTAAAAGCTTAACACCAGACTTCGCCACCCCGCCCGGAGATGACCAGGAAAAACCCCCCTCATAGCGGTATCCTTAATGGGTGAGTGAGGACGCGGTGACGGTAAGAGCCCGCTAGGCGGTGGTTCCCAGCCCTGGGGGACGGTCGCTCCGCGGGGAGCTCCCGGGAAGGCGGAAGCGACCCCGGGGGGACTCTTTTTCCGGTTTCCTTCTCCCCCATGAGCGGCCGTGAACCCATCTGTTGAAGGACCTGGCCGGGGTCAAGGCCTCGGCTTGGGTCAGGGCTTCGGCTTTGATCGCCACAGTCCATTCGGGTTCTACCGGCGGGGTCAAATCCCCCCATGGGGCCAACCAGGCGTACCCTCCAGCCAGGGGACGCCAGCGGAAAACCTTGGTGGGAGCGGACTACCCTTCAGGGACCGACTCAGCCCCCGGAGGATCGCAACGGGGATGCCAGCGGGAATGCCAGCGGGAGGACCACTCCGGCGGCCCGGCGAAAACAGGCCGGGTGCCCTTTCGGCGCCATGGGCTGCATGGCGACGTGTCCCAGGATAGAGAGAAGTGATAGGACATGGGAGAACTGGTGAAACCGGGAAGGGTGGCCGAGCTCATGGCCACTTACGGGATACGGCCCAGGAAAGGCCTGGGGCAGCACTTCCTGGTGGATGGCAACGTTTTGCGCCGCCAACTGGAGGCCGCTTCTCCCCACGGGGAAATCACGGTCCTGGAGGTCGGTCCCGGCCTGGGCGCCCTGACGGAGGAGCTACTGGCTAGGGCTAGGAGGGTGGTGGCGGTAGAGGCGGACGAGGCCCTCTGCCGTGCACTGGAGGACACGCTGGGACGGCACCCTCACTTGGTGCTGGTACGGGGAGACGCCCTGAGGACGCCGTTGGGAAGGCTATTCGGTCCGGAGGAGAGGGTCATCATGGTCTCCAACCTCCCCTATAACATAGCCACTCCCTTCATTTTCAAGGCCCTGTTGGAGGTACCCCGCCTGGAGCTCCTGGTGGTCATCGTGCAAAGGGAGCTGGCCGATCGCTACTGCGCCAACCCGGGAGACCCTGATTACGGCGCCGTGTCCGCCAAGCTCCAGCACCTGTGCGAGGTGAAGAGGCTGGCGCTTGTGCCCCCCTCCGTTTTCCTGCCCCCTCCCAGGGTAGAATCGGCCCTGGTAAAGATCACGCCCAGAAGTCCCCATCCCAGTCCGGAGGATATATCCATTATCTTCCAATTCATTGACCGGGCGTTCTCCCACCGCCGCAAGACGCTGGCCAACAACCTGGCGGGATGGGAAGGCCATTCCCGGGAAACAGTGATCTCGGCGCTGGAAAGGATGGGAAAAGATCCCATGTGCCGGGCAGAGCAACTCTCCCCCGGGGAACTCCATGTCCTTTTCCGCCTACTTTCTGGTGAAAGGTGGGAAAACTGAAAGGACGGGCGCGCGGCCCGTCCTCCCTTGCCTTGCCGTGGAACCTCAGGCCTTGCGCTTGAGGTCCGAGATGCACTTGGTGCAGACCTCGTGGTTCTTGAACTTCTTCAGCTTCTCCTGGCTCCCGCAGAACACGCAGCCGGGCTGGTACTTCCTGAGGATGATGTTCTCACCCTGGACGAAGATCTCCAGGGGGTCTTTCTGCTTGATGTCGAGCGTCCTGCGCAACTCCATGGGTATGACGACCCTACCCAGCTCGTCGATCTTGCGGACTATGCCCGTTGCCTTCATCTCCTGATCCTTCGCCTTCATCTCTCGCCCACCCTCTTTCCTTTTTTACGCG
>JAPWVA010000098.1 GCA_028275245.1 Actinomycetota bacterium | reverse complement strand
CGTTTTCGATGAGATGGAGCGGGAGTTGGGAGAGGAGATACCCTGGACTGTGGTGGAGGCTCAACGCCAGTTCGTCAAGCAAGGCGGGCTGTACTCGCCTCGGGATATAGGCACCAAGGAGGAATTCCGGGAACTTCTTGCCGTCAGGGGACTGGGTTATCTGGAAGAGTTCGAGGTTAAGGAGAAAGGACTCTTACTTCGCCTATCAAACCGCGCCCTTCACCTTTTGATGGTAGGACTGATGCAGGGTTATTATGAAGTGGTCACCGATACGACCTCCTCGGCAGCCCGGTGGACGCTGGAGGGCCCGGTGCTGGAGGTGGTGGTGGAGAAGGGTTGACCGGTTAAGAGCACCTTCAAAGGGGATATCCCGCTTTCCCGCGGTTAAATCAGCGTTGGGGCTGGCAAGACGCGATTGTAATCCTTTCATACTGGATCCCAGCACCCCGATCCGGGCTGAAGCACCTGTTTTCACCGATGCCATTCCTCCTCTCTCGACCTCCTCGTGTTAGAATAAACCGGCTCTCGAGACAGGCAGGTATCGATGAAGGCCTTCAAGATCGCGGCACTGGCAGCTTACATTGCAGCCCTGGTTGCTATCGCGCTCTATTCCTCCCGGCGCACCAGGAACATCTCCGACTTCCTCCTAGCCAACCGCTCCATCGGTCCCTGGGTGTCGGCCCTGGCCTACGGAACCACTTATTTCTCCGCCGTGCTCTTCGTGGGATATGCAGGGAGGATAGGCTGGGGGTACGGTCTGGGAGGGCTCTGGATAGTGGCCGGCAACGTGGTGGTGGGCACCTTGCTTCCCTGGATGCTGTTGGCAGCCCCAACCCGGAAGGTCACCGGGCACCTGGGGGCCGTGACCATGCCAGAGTTATTCCGTTCCCTTTACGGGAGCGAAACCCTGATGAAGGCCGCGGCGGTGATAACCTTCCTCTTCCTTCTCCCCTATTCCGCCTCCGTCTACATGGGGCTTTCCTACCTTTTCGAGGAGGTGCTAAACATCGATTATTCCCTTGCCCTCACCGTCATGGCCATTCTCACCGGTTTTTATCTGGTGTTCGGGGGTTACCTCGCCATCGCCCTGGTGGACTTCCTCCAGGGCTTGATCATGGTAGCGGGATCGCTGTTGCTGGTGTTTTTCGTGGTATCGCGGGCCACCGACTTGACCGGAGGAGGCATAGGACAAGCCCTCGGGGCGGTGAGGAACGCCTCCGTACCCCAGGCCCCCCACTCACCCCCGGCCTGGTTGGGACTTCTTTCCCTGGTCGTCCTCACCTCCTTGGGTCCCGTGGGCCTTCCCCAGATGGTGCAGAAGTTCTACTCCATCAAGAGCGCAGAGGACACCCGCCGCGCCATGGCGGTCTCCACAGCCTTCGCCCTCGTCTGCACCTTTGGCGCTTACTTCTCCGGGGCCTTCACCAGGGTTTTCTTCACGGCCGAGGAGGTGAAACAGCTGGGGGCCGACAACCTCATGCCCGCCCTGGTCAACCGGTACCTGCCCCAGGGCCTGGCCATCATCATCATGTTGGTAGTCCTCTCCGCCTCCATGTCCACCCTCTCCTCCCTGGTACTCATCTCCGGATCCTCCGTGGTGGTGGACTTGGCGGGCGGGGAGAAGAGGCTGGGGGTCAGGGGAAGCACGTTGCTCATGAGGACGCTCTGTGCCCTGTTCATCGCCCTCTCATTACTCATAGCTCTCAAGCCCTGGTCCTTCATCGTGAACATGATGTCTATATCCTGGGGCACCATCACCGGTGCCTTCATAGCACCCTACCTATATGGGTTGTTCTGGAGAAGGGCCAACTCCGCCGGGGCCTGGGCCTCCATGGTAGCCGGTGTCCTTTGCTCCCTTAGTCTGTCCATCGGCCTATCCTGGTGGTGGTGCTCCCGTACGGGTCAGCCCTTCTCCCTCTCCACCCCCTGGATACCCTTCGCCGGCAGCATCTCCATGCTGATCCCCCTGGCGGTCTTCCCACTGGCCTCCCTCGCCCGCGAGAGCTTCACCACCAGTTGAAGACAACCGGACTTCCTCGCGGGCCTTGTCCCCGGTATCTCGGGGCCGTGTCCCCGGCATCTCCTGGGCGAAACGGGACGCTTTTTGGAAAAGGGCTTCCGCCTGCGATGGTACATTCTCTTGCCCCCCGGAGGGTCCTCGTCCTCGGCGGTCGAAAGCGGTCAAAATTGTCAGATCTTCTTCGGCCAGGTACTTCCAATCTTCTAGGGCATCCATTCCTCTTCCAGGTTTCGCGGTCTTATGGCCAAGCACCGGGCTTCATAGTCGTCTTTTCCCGCTGCAAAACCAGAGGCACCTGGAGCCTTCCCCTCCTTTCTCCTGCCTCTGCCTCCACCAACAGCAGGTTGGGACCTTCTTCCAGCTCCACTTGGCAAGTGAACCTCCCATCCTCCCCCGCCCACAGCTCCTTCCCTCCACCCCGGTTAACGCTCACCACCACCCGGGCTCTCGGTTCCGTCTTACCGGAAAGGGTTACGGGAGAGGAAAACACCGTTTCCGACCGGGGTTCGTTTAACTCCAAGGGCAAATCCCCATCGCCAAGAGATCCCGACTCGGTCGGGGCTTCGTTGAGGGGCCAGGGGCTTTTACCATCCTCCTCCTTCCCCCCGGTCAACGCCGCCGCCACGATGGAAATCCCTACCACCAGGCCCACTACCCCCAGGAGCGCCGCCCTGGTGGGGTTCTCCCTGGCCCACATTGTGAGCCTTTCCACCAGCCCGCCGCTAAAGTAATTTTCCCGGGGAAGGATGTCCACGCCCGCCACCCCGGTTTCCCCCTCAGGGTCGTGCTCCCTTCCCCCAGCAGGGATGTCCACGACCTTTCCCTGAGACTCCCGGATGGCATCTCGCCGTACCAACGCCGACATGTCGCGGGCAGTCTCCCTCAAGTACACGAAGTAGTTGTACTCCCTAACCCAGACCGGTATCCGGAAGAAGTCAGCCAACCAGCCCAGGAGGAAGTACCCACCAGTCAAAAGGTAGAGGATGAAGGGCTTTCCCAAGTAAAGACGATGCCCCAGGAAGGTGAGCCACAGGAAATATGCCACCCCTTCCTTCTTCTCCCCCCTTATCTTGGCCCTGCTCCACGACATATCCTTCACCCCTTCCCATCTCCTTCCCCGATTCTAGGTTAGGCGGGGTGACAGCTTGCCTGGCAGTCCGGGGAAAGATATCCCGCCTCCAGCCGGCTACCTTGAAAGGCCTCCTATCACCCCTCCCCGTAAGCTCCCCGTCCTGGAGATGCGCGGGCCCTGAGGAGCGGGCAAGCCCAGGGAAGGACCGACCACCGTCTCGGTAAAAAGGGTTTAACTTGCACCAGTGCAGGCAATAAAACTATTGAGGCTGTCTCGGATAAAAGGTCGGCAAAGAATCGTCACGGGAAGCACCGGGGCCTGCTCCCCGTGATCCCTGAGGAATTAGGGGGAGGTGATGTGCACCCTAGGGGTGAAACACGCTTTACCATCCGTGCCTTCTTTTGAAGGCGTGCCCGCAGGCTGCCGGGCCTTACCTGATGAGGGACATCGGGAAAAAGAGGGAGGTGCAAGATGATTGCCGGTGAATGGAGCAACCTCAACGTGGGCGAGTGGCCCACACGATGGGCCCACCGCTACCCGGACGAAGCCTACCTCAAGTGCGGGGACCTGGAGCTCAGCAAGGCTGAGTTCAACCGGAGGGTTAACAAGGTCGCCCACTCACTGCAACGGATGGGAGTGAAGAAGGGCACCCGAGTCTCGGTCCTCATGGCCAATTGCCACCGTTTCCTTGAGATCCTGTTTGCCCTGAACAAGCTGGGCGGCATCTTCGTGCCACTGAACTTCCGCCTGGCCCCACCCGAGCTGGAATATATCCTCAACGACTCCGGACCCATAGCCCTCTTCTACAGCCCCGAGTTCACCGCCTCGGTGGAGGCCCTCCGGGGCAAAGTCCCTAGCATGGACCATATCGTGGCAGAGAAGGAAGGGGGCAATCCCTCCGACCCCCTCTACGAGGACCTCATCCGGGACATGCCCGAAGAAGAGCCTGTACCCGACTCCCCGGTGACCCTGGACGACATCCATATCATCATGTACACCTCCGGCACCACGGGAAAACCCAAGGGCGCCTGTATCCTGCATGGGAACACCCAGTGGAACGCCATCAACTCCATCCACATGTACGCCTTCGACAGCACCGACGTGAGCATCGCCTGTGCACCCCTCTTCCACATCGGGGGCCTGGCGGTGTCCGCCTTCCCCGCCATGTACGTGGGGGCTAAGGTGGTTATCCAGCGCTTCTTCAATCCCTCCGAGACCCTCAAGCTCATAGAGAAGGAGAGAGTCTCCTTCATGTTCGGGATACCGGTGATGTTCCTCTTGATGTCCCAAGTGCCGGAGTTCGAGACCACGGACTATTCCAGTGTGCGCTTCTTCATCGCCGGGGGTGCTCCTTGTCCCCGTCCCCTGATAGAGACCTGGCTTAAGAAGGGCGTCACCTTCAACCAGGGATACGGGATGACGGAGACGGCCACCGCCATCACCGCCCTGCGCCGGGAGGATGCCCTGCGCAAGATAGGTTCCTGCGGCAAGCCCGTGTTCCACACCGACATTAAGGTGGTGGACGGCGAGGGTAGAGAGCTTCCCCGCGGGGAGATGGGTGAGGTGTGGGTCAGGGGGCCCAACGTGATACGGGAATACTGGCAACTCCCGCAGGCCACCGCCGAGTCCATAACCGACGGTTGGCTTCACACCGGCGACATGGGCTACATCGACGAGGAGGGATACCTGTACCTTGTGGACAGGAAAAAGGACATGTATATCAGCGGGGGCGAGAACGTATATCCCGCCGAGGTGGAGGACGTCATCATGGGCTTCGAGAAGGTGGCCGACGTGGGCGTCATAGGCATCCCCGACGAAAAGTGGGGGGAGGTAGGCCTGGCGGTGGTGGTTCCCAAACCCGGCGTGGAGATCACTGAGGAGGAGGTCATCAACTTCTGCCAGGGCAAGCTGGCTAAGTACAAGATCCCCAAGAAGGTGGTCTTCGCTGAGGCCCTGCCCCGCACTGCCACAGGCAAGATCCTTAAAAAGGAATTGAGGGCCATGTACACCCCTTCCCCAGGGGGCAGTTGATCTCCGCGAAAGAACAAAATGGAGGAGGGCGCAGCCCGCTGGCTGTGCCCTCCTTTACCTTTCTCTCGGAAGTCCCTAAAAAGGCCGGGGGAAAATCAGCTGCCTCGGAGCCTTCACCAGCATCCTCAAGGGCCCACGGCCAGGGTAAGAGGGTCCGCACGGGAGAATCTCCATCTCGCGGGGCTTACCCGGTTCCACCGCGGTAAACCCTCAACACCCTGGAGGCCTTTTCCACCAACAGCTCCACCAGCTCCACCGGTCCTAGCACCCTCGCGTCCCCCCCGAAGCCCAGAAGCCAGTTGGCGACTTCTTCCAGCCCGCTCACCCGGAAGCGCAGGATCACGCCTCCGTCTTCCCTCCGTTCGCAGGTCTGGGAAAAATGCCATAT
>JAPWVA010000096.1 GCA_028275245.1 Actinomycetota bacterium | reverse complement strand
AGCGTAGAAGATGCACCTTGAAAACTGCACAGTGGTCGAAGAGGTTTTGAGCCAAGCTAGTAAGGGCATACGGTGGATGCCTTGGCGCCAGGAGCCGATGAAGGACGTGGCAGGCTGCGATAAGCTCCGGGGAGCCGCCGAGCAGGCTGTGATCCGGAGATCTCCGAATGGGGGAACCCACCGGCGGTAATGCGCCGGTACCCACGCCTGAACACATAGGGCGTGTGGAGGCAAGCGGGGGAACTGAAACATCTCAGTACCCCGAGGAAAAGAAAGCAACCGCGATTCCCTGAGTAGCGGCGAGCGAAACGGGAACAGCCCAAACCCGGCGGATGTAAAAGCCCGCAGGCGTTGTCCGTCGGGGGTTGTAGGACCCGCCAGGTGGCGCTGCGGAGCCACCAGGGAGTTACAAAATCCATCTCTAGCCGAAGGATCCTGGAAAGGTCCGCCACAGAGGGTAACAGCCCCGTAGGCGAAAGGGATGGATCTCCCGGCGGTGATCCTGAGTACGGCGGGACCGGGGAAATCCCGTCGGAATCAGCGGGCACCACCCCGCAAGGCTAAATACTCCCTGGCGACCGATAGTGGACCAGTACCGTGAGGGAAAGGTGAAAAGCACCCCGGGAGGGGAGTGAAATAGAACCTGAAACCGTATGCCTACAAACCGTCAGAGCGGCTTCGTGCCGTGATGGCGTGCCTTTTGTAGAATGAGCCGGCGAGTTACGGTGCGCAGCGAGGTTAAGGGCAAGACCCGGAGCCGTAGCGAAAGCGAGTCCTAACAGGGCGTTAGTTGCGCGCCGTAGACCCGAAGCCGAGTGATCTACCCATGGGCAGGGTGAAGCGAGGGTAAGACCTCGTGGAGGCCCGAACCCACTTCGGTTGAAAACGGAGGGGATGACCTGTGGGTAGGGGTGAAAGGCCAATCAAACTCGGTGATAGCTGGTTCTCCCCGAAATAGCTTTTGGGCTAGCCTCGGGCGTTCAGCCGTGGAGGTAGAGCACTGATTGGACTAGGGGCCTTCACCGGTTACCAAACCCAGTCAAACTCCGAATGCCACGGCTCCAGAGCCCGGGAGTCAGACCGTGGGGGATAAGCTCCATGGTCGAGAGGGAAACAGCCCAGACCGCCAGCTAAGGTCCCCAAATCCGGGCTAAGTGGGAAAGGATGTGAAACCGCTTAGACAGCCAGGATGTTGGCTTAGAAGCAGCCATCATTTAAAGAGTGCGTAATAGCTCACTGGTCGAGTGGTTTCGCGCCGAAAATGTAACGGGGCTCAAGCCCGGTACCGAAGCTGCGGCACTGCGCCCTCGGGGCGCGGTGGGTAGGGGAGCGTTCCCTGTGGAGTGAAGCCGACCCGCAAGGGCTTCCCGCAAGGGATTAATCGGTGGACCGCAGGGAAGTGAGAATGCCGGCATGAGTAGCGAGAGACGGGCGAGAAACCCGTCCGCCGAAAGCCCAAGGGTTCCTGGGGAAGGTTAATCCGCCCAGGGTTAGTCGGGACCTAAGGCGAGGCCGAAAGGCGTAGTCGATGGACAACCGGTTTATATTCCGGTACCACCAGGCAGCGCTTGACTGATGGGGGGACGCGGAAGGGTAGGCGAACCGCGGCGGTGGTTGACCGCGGGCAAGCGTGTAGGGCGCCGCCGAGTCAAATGCTTGGCGGCACACAAGCCTGAGGCGTGATGCCGACCCGCTTTTAGGGGAAGTCGCTGACCCCATGCCGCCGAGAAAAGCCCCTAGGGAGCTGTCCTGGTGCCCGTACCCCAAACCGACGCAGGTGGGCGAGTAGAGAATACTAAGGCGATCGAGTGAACCCTCGCTAAGGAACTCGGCAAACTGGCCCCGTAACTTCGGGAGAAGGGGTGCCCCGTTAGCGTGAAGGGACTTGCTCCCGGAGCGCGAGGGGGCCGCAGCGAACAGGCCCAAGCGACTGTTTACTAAAAACACAGGTCTCTGCGAAGTCGTAAGACGACGTATAGGGGCTGACGCCTGCCCGGTGCCGGAAGGTTAAGGGGAAGGGTTAGCGTCCGGCTTCGGCCGGTCGCGAAGCTCTGAACCTAAGCCCCGGTAAACGGCGGCCGTAACTATAACGGTCCTAAGGTAGCGAAATTCCTTGTCGGGTAAGTTCCGACCTGCACGAATGGCGTAACGACTTGGGCGCTGTCTCAGCGAGGGACTCGGCGAAATTGCACTGCCCGTGAAGATGCGGGCTACCCGCAGCAGGACGGAAAGACCCCGTGAACCTTTACTGCAGCCTGATATTGGGCCTTGGTACATCATGTGCAGGATAGGTGGGAGGCTGCGAAGCGGGGACGCCAGTTCCCGTGGAGCCATCCTTGGGATACCACTCTTGGTGTGCTGGGGCTCTAACCGACGGCCGTTATCCGGTCGCGGGACAGTGTCAGGTGGGCAGTTTGACTGGGGCGGTCGCCTCCTAAAAGGTAACGGAGGCGCCCAAAGGTTCCCTCAGGCTGGTCGGCAATCAGCCGTAGAGTGCAAGGGCATAAGGGAGCTTGACTGCGAGACCCACAAGTCGAGCAGGTGCGAAAGCAGGGCCTAGTGATCCGGCGGTTGCAAGTGGGAGCGCCGTCGCTCAACGGATAAAAGGTACTCCGGGGATAACAGGCTTATCTCCCCCAAGAGTCCACATCGACGGGGAGGTTTGGCACCTCGATGTCGGCTCATCGCATCCTGGGGCTGGAGCAGGTCCCAAGGGTTGGGCTGTTCGCCCATTAAAGCGGTACGCGAGCTGGGTTTAGAACGTCGTGAGACAGTTCGGTCCCTATCCGCTGCGGGCGCAGGAGAACTGAGGGGAGTTGCCCCTAGTACGAGAGGACCGGGGTGAACGGACCTCTGGTGTGCCAGTTGTCCCGCCAGGGGCACTGCTGGTTAGCCACGTCCGGACCGGATAACCGCTGAAAGCATCTAAGCGGGAAGCCGACCCCAAGATTAGTTCTCCCACCGGGTCAACCGGGTAAGACCCCTCGTAGACTACGAGGTCGATAGGCCGGAGGTGTAAGCGCGGCAACGCGTTCAGCCGACCGGTACTAATAGGTCGAGGGCTTGGCTCAATCTTTACCTCGGAGACCGCTGTGCAGTTTTGAAGGTGTGTCGTCTTAAGAAAAATGGTGAAACTTGACATGAGAAGATAAATGTTCACGGTGGCCATGGCGGAGGGGATCACCCGTTCCCATTCCGAACACGGAAGTTAAGCCCTCCAGCGCCGATGGTACTGCTCGGGGGACCGAGTGGGAGAGTAGGACGCCGCCGGAACATCTTTAAAAGGGCCGCGAAGGCGGCCCTTTTTTTGACTCGTAATGGCTTGCCAAGAAGAACGCGATGAGGGAGGCGTCAACGAAGGCCACGGTGTCTTGAACCCCTCGAATACCCGGAAATCACGCGGGAGTAGGTTTTCGAAGGATATTAGAGGAAGGAAACCGTAAACCCGCACAACCAAAGCCCAGCAATGCCCCGGTGCGTTCCCGGTTGGCCGGCGGGAAACGGCTATGGGTGCTTGGGCCAGGCGATCTTCCCTAGAGGGGTTCGACTTCCCAGTGCTCGTTAACCCATAATGCCCGCACGGAAGCCTCCGGAAAGCGAGACGAAACGGTCCTTACCGCCACCATGGCAAGGCCGTGCTGGGTTTTCCTGTCGTAGGGGCAACCAGCACAGTCGTGGTGGATAACGATGTAGATTTGCCTGGACCCGTGGGACTTGACCGAGATGCCCAAACCCCGTTCCACGAGTTGTCGAAGATGGGGGTCGGCATGATCGGAGAAGGCCATGGCAGGCCCGGGTATAGCCAGGTTATCCACCCAGTCAATGCCCGTCTCTTTCCTCACGAATTCCAGGACGGGGGTCTGGACCCTCCCATCCATGCAGTTGAGCACGGTGGCGAAGGATGGTTCCCGTTTCATGGTTGCAAGTACTCCTTTATCTTGCCCAGGACTTCCGGCAGGGGCGGGCAGTCGAACCATTCCCTGCCGGTGACCTGGTTGGCAAAGGACATGTAGAGGTGAGAAATGGCCCTCCTCAGCTCGGAGGGGAGGGGTTCCGGTCGGGAGACCACCCTTTCCTTCCAATGCACGGGTTCTTCCTCCTTGGCCCGTTCGACGTCCCGGTACCAAGAGGTGCGGCGATAGTGGATCCTGGCTACCTCCTTGCTGACGGGGATTCCCTGGTAGGAGAAGCGGCACTCGTCGGGAGTGCCCAGGGCGTCCACCAGCATAAGCTCCCTTTGCGGGTCGAAGGCGAACTCCACCTTTCCGTCCTCGTGCAGGAGGCCGAGCCCCTCTGCTTTCTCGGTGATGAGGGAGTTTACCAGTAGGGTCAACTCCTTAAGCCGGGTTATCTCCTCGGGACTCAGCCCTGATATAGCACGGGCCTCATCCCAGGAAAGGTAACGGTCTGAGGATTCTAGCTTCGTGGAGACGTCGAGGATGGGCCGGGGGAGGACTTGTCCCGGGGCAGGCATCTCTTCCAGGCCGATATCCTCCAAGGTAAGGGAGCCCTCCCTCAAGCGTTTGAATACCGAGGAGCCTTCCGGGAGTGAGTTGCGGTATATCACCTCCAGGGGGATCAGGAAGCAACCCTTCTCCCCGACATATGCCGAGTAATCATAACCGCCAGGGACCTCGGAAGGGCGGATGACCCTCACGGTCTTGAACTGGAGCACGTTAGAGGGCTTCTCAAGGCCGTTCAAGTCCACCACTTTCTCGCCCTCCACCAAGCCGAGGTAGTGGGTTTTCACTCCCCGGTTCTCCAGCTCCTCGAAGAAGTAAGCGGTGATGAGGCAGAGGGCTTGGCCTTTCCCCTCTATGTGATCGGGCATCTCCCCCCAGTCGAAGACGGAGTAGCGGTCGGAGAAGACGAACCTTCCTACCCCGGTCCTTTCCCGGGTGGGCTCCTCCAGGATGATCGTGTCCTTCACACTGCCCATGGGGCCTCACCTCTATTGCTCTGGGACGGGGACACACATCGAGGCACCGTGCCCTCCCAAAGCCCGGGGATTTTCCTTTCCTTGATCTACCTTTTCCTTAAGCTGCCCGCAATTAAGGTTCCCATCCCGCCAGGGATGGGCGGTACGCCCTCCTACATTCACTCCTTCCGAGTGGAATTGATGTGAGCTTTTGCGCTCCTGGCCGGTGTTGTAAGTGCGCATATCCCCTCTCCGCACCCCGTCCCTGACCTGTCGCGGCCTCCCTCCGCACAGAGGGTGTGCTCAGATGGGTTTCCCCACCGTGTTTATCTTCAACAGCCGGTAGAGGGGACAGTAGCCCGAGAGGGCCGAACCCAGCAGGTCGCCTGCGAGAAAGGCCACCACCACCCCCATGCGGTCCGACCTCTTCCAGGCGAAAAGCGCCATGGCCATGGAGATGGCCGCCCTGGCTGCCCTGTCCAGCGTGCCCACGTTCTGCATCCGGGTCACCTCCTCGCATTTCCGAGCGGAAACGGTTCATCCATGGGGTTGCTAAAGATGATAATGGAAAAGTTCCTCACCGGACAGGTCCGCCAGGGTCTTCAGGGGCGGGGATTGAGCAGAAGCCCACTGGTAATCCCGGACCTTACTAGGATGGCGGGATCGGGAATGTTCCCGGAGGAGCCAAAGGGATCGCGTGGAGCCTGGCGACCCGGGGAACGT
>JAPWVA010000095.1 GCA_028275245.1 Actinomycetota bacterium | reverse complement strand
GGGAGCACTCCTGGTTGGACAGCGGGGCCATAGTTCAGACCCACTCTCCGACGGTGAGGCCCTATTTCCTGGAGTGCGACGGGTTTGACCTGATATGGAAGAAGATGGGAGATCTGTCCGGCGTCCCCCTGGAGAGGGAAATCATCGAGGGCAAGAGGAAGAATGCGAAGATATACCTGCTCCGCCACTTCCCAGACCGGGTGAGGGAAGCCCTGCGTAGGAAGGAGATAGACTGGCAACCCTTGAACTTCGGCCTGAGGCTCATAGCCCGCCTGACTGGCTATGGGCGTTACGAGGTGGTGAGCTTCCGGCTCCAGGGGGAACCCGACGACTTCATCACGGAAACGGTGCTCTACCCTCCCTCCCGTCCCCTGGCCTGTGGCAACATGGCGGCGGCCTTTGAGGTCCTCCTCGGTAAAGACCTTGATGTGACCTACCGAGTCCTGGAGGAGAACCTCCTGGAGATCACCGCCTTTCCCACCCCGGGGGAGAGGAGGGAGGAAGCGGAGGCGAGGATGTATTTCTACCGGCCCGGGGGCATAGAACATGCCCGCTGCACTGAGTGCGGCGCCCCCCGGGAACTGGAACGCTTCCGCTGGGAGACGGGAACTGGCGTGATAGTGGACAAGAACACCGGCATGAGGATGGCCATAATGGGACCGGAGATGGAAAGCATCTTCCGGGACCTTGTGGACCGCCACGGTAGCGGGTTCGAGCGCCACATCGTGGAGGCCAACCGGGCCTACTGCGCCTCGGCCTTCCGGCACCTACCGGAAGACCCGGAAAGGCTGAGGACGGAATTGGCCTTAAGGGGCCTCGGGGAGCTCAGGGAGTTCGAGTTCTATAAGGGCGGCGCTTTTTTGAAGGTGTTCCAGGCGGGTCTACACCACGTCCTGGTGGGGGCTGCCCAGGGCTACTTCGAGGGTATAAGGGGATACGAGACCACCGTGGACTGGGAATCCGGCGAGGACGGTTCCCTGGAGATCGAGATAAGGCCGAGGAATATGGCGATATAAGGGCTCTGGGGCCAAGGACCTGCCCTCAGGGGCGGCTCGGCGTTCCAGGCTCGCCCACAGATCCCGGATCCACCTCTCCAGTAGCCTTCATCCCTTCCTCCCTCTCGACCATGTATGCCGCACCACGAGGACAGCGGGAAGCGCACAGGCCGCACCCCCGGCAATTCAGGGGCACGGCCACGCCTCCCCTCAAAACCCTCTCTTCGAAGGGACACGCCTCGACGCAGGTCCCGCACCCCGCGCAACGGGCGGGGTCGGTGAGGGAGTGGTAACGGCCATTTATGAACTTCATCCCCTCAGGTTTGAACACCCGGTAACCGATCACCGGGATGCAGGCATCCTTGCAGCAATTGCAGATGACGAAATAGTTCCGCGAGCCTCGGTAGTACATGTGCCGGTAGACTCCGGGGGCCATACCCTGTCGGTAACACCTCTCGACGATCTCCTTGGCCTCTTCTTTCCCGATCACCCGATAGTCCTTAGGGAAAAGGTCCAGCCATATGGGAGCTCCCTCGGCGATGACTATGTCCGTTTCCATGGGATGGGGACACCTCGCCCTCTTCCCCACCGCCAGCCGGCACCGGCAGGGCCCCACGGCCACGGAGCCCTCTTGGTCGGGAAGGGCGTCGATGAACCGGTGGACCTCATCCAGGGTCATAAACTGGCCCGCTATGGCGTGTTCCGCCAGGAACCTGGCCACCGCGCGGTACAGGAACCTCCTGGTAAGACCGATGCGCACCAGGGGGGTGTGGAAGACGAACCAAAAGACCTTGAGCAGCTGCACCTCGAAGCGGGCGTAGAACTTCAGGAGGGCTAGCCGTAGCCGGCTCCCCTCGGCCACTAAGATATCGGGCATGTGCAAAAGGCGAGACGCCTGGAATGCGCCGAAAAGGAAGAAAAGCGAGATGGGAACGCCTCTTCTTTTCTCCATGGTTTCCTCCCTCCCCGTCTCTTCCCGGCCCAACCCCCACCGTTCGGCCCCGGCCTGCACACCTAGGGCCCGCGGGTTAGCCGTTACGCCCATCCCGGGACGTTCTCTCCGCCACCGACCTGCCCCGGGAGTCCTCCCGCGGGAGGCCAAGGGCAAGAACCCGTCCCATTACCTCATTGTAAGGGGACGGCCCCGGCTCCCTCCCTGCAACGGTCAACTCCCCACCCTCTCCACCAATACCACAGCCACAGCGGCGATGCCCTCACTCCTACCGGTGAAACCCATGCCCTCGGTAGTGGTGGGCTTCACCGCCACCGCCTCCCCCCCCACTCCCGTGGCCTCCGCCAGCCGCCTCTCGATCTCCTCCAGGTAGGGGGAAAGCCTGGGTTCCTGCGCTATAACAACGCAATCCAGGTTCACAACTCGGTAACCCTTACCCCGCACCACCTCCATGACCCGGGCTAAAAGCTCCATGCTGGAGATGCCCTTGAAGCGCTCATCGGTATCGGGGAAGTGGAACCCTATCTCCCTCTCCCCCACTGCTCCCAGTAAGGCGTCCATGACGGCGTGGACCAGCACGTCGGCATCGGAATGTCCCTCCAGGCCCGCCTTGTGAGGTATCTCCACGCCCCCCAGCACCAGCTTCCTTCCTTCCCGAAAGGCGTGGGCGTCGAATCCCACTCCCACCCTGTTGGCGGAAGACATTTTTTACCTCCCCTATCGCGCAGGGTTCCCCCGGCCGAGGGCTTAACGCCCGCCCGGGGGGACCGGCGGCAGCGGGTCCGTGATCAACCCCGCCGCGAGCAGGGCCTCGGCTGCCACCAGGTCTGAGGGATAGGTGATCTTGATGTTGGTGACCTCGCCCCTCACCACCCGGACCCGGTAGCGGTAACGTTCCAGCAACGAGGCATCATCGGTAGCCCAGACTCCCTCCCTTTTGGCCCTCTCGTGGGAATCCAGGAGTGCGAAGGACTGGAAACACTGGGGGGTCTGTACTGCCCAGAGCCTCCTCCTCTCCAGGGTGCGGATAACCCATCCCCCTTCCACTTCCTTGACGGTATCCACCACGGGCACGGCGGCGATCGCCCCGTCGGTGTCCCTCATGGCGTTGATCACCCTCCGGAACAGGGAGGGCCCGGCGAAGGGGCGCGCACCGTCGTGCACGAGCACCAGCTCCGTGCCCCCGGGGATGGCCTTCAGGGCGCGGTACACCGATTCCTGGCGGTGCTCCCCTCCCTCCACCACGGCGATGACCTTGGTAAGCCCATATGGGGATACGATCTCTTTCTCGGCCCTTTCCACCTCCCCCGGGTTCACGGCCACGACGATGCCGTCCACCTCCTCGCAGGCCTGGAGGTTCCAAAGGGAGCGGGCCAGTACCGGCACGCCCGCCAGAGGTGCGTACTGCTTACCACCCTCACGTCCTAATCTCTCGCCCCTACCGGCGCCGGCCACCACGGCTACCGTCCTCATCCCTTTCCTCCATCCTTTCCTCCATCACCTTTGTCCACGTTGAAAGGACCTGGCCGGAAGAGACCGGAAACCCTTCGCCTCCTGTTTCTCTTCCCGAGAAGATGATGAAAAAAATGCCTTGGCTAATCCACCAAAGCCTACCGCTCGCTGCTTGCCCCCGGAACCGGGCTTGGTTACCGGGTTTCCTGTTTTCCCGCCTTCAGGGAACAGAATACCATCCTCCCCGCCGAGGTCTGGAGCACGCTGGTCACCAGCGCCTCAACCTCACGGCCCACGAGTTCCCTGCCCCCCTCCACCACCACCATGGTGCCGTCCTCCAAGTACCCCACCCCCTGGCCGGGCTCCTTTCCCTCCCTCACGAGGCTCACCCTGAGGGTCTCGCCCGGGAGAACCACAGGGCGCACCGCCTCGGCCAGCTCGTTGACGTTGAGCACCCGGACCCCCTGCAATTCCGCCACCTTCTTGAGATTGTAATCGGTGGTGAGAAGGGGGATGTCCATTATCCTGGCCAGGGAGATGAGGTTTGCGTCCACGGTGGCGTGTTCTCCCGCCTCCATGTCCTCGATCCTCACCTCGGGGTTTCCCAGCTCCTTCAGCCTGGCCACCACGTCCAATCCTCGCCGGCCACGGTTCCTCTTCAGCGGGTCCTCGGAATCCGCCACCCGCTGGAGCTCATGGAGGACGAACCGAGGCACCACCAGGGTCCCCTCCAGGAACCCGGTGCGGCATAGATCCACTATCCTACCGTCTATTAGGGCGCTGGTGTCCACCAACTTCTCCCTCGCTGGCGCTGGCGATCGCGGGCTCCCGCCCTCCCCCTCGCGGGCGGTGGCCAAGGAGGGCTTGAACAACGCCACCAGCTCGTCCCTCTTCTGGACCGCCACCACGTATCCCACCGCACCGAAGACCAGGTAGAGGGCGAGACCGAAGATCCAACCGGGATAGGAGCGAAAAAGGACCATTGAGGGAAAGAAGGCTATGAGGAAACCCGTGATGATCCCCACCGCTCCCATGAAGAGGTCAACCCCTGGAACGTCCTCGATCCTCTTCTGGAAGCGGTGCAGCACCCTGGCGAAGAACCTTCCCGACACCCCTCCCGCCACATACCCCAGACCCAGGAAAACGATGAAGGAAAGGATGAAGCCGATAACCGTATAAACGGGGTCCAGGTTGTGCAGGTAGAGGCGCCTCGCCAGTTGCCCCACCTCATAGCCCCCGATCCCGCCAGCGAGCATGAAAAGCAGGCGGACCAGGAGGACTACCATCCATCCTCAGCCTTGCCGGCCTCCCCACCTCCTTACTTCTCCAACAACTTGCTGCCGGAAAGCCCCCTTGGTCCATGTTCCCCGGCCCATAAACCCTCCCGCCGCCTCCCGGGGAGGCAGCCCTCACCCCTCACGAGGGAGACTGAGAGGTGAATACCTCCTCGATCATCCTATAGGCCTCTTCCGCCTCCACGTCGATGGCATACATGAGCTCGCTGGCCAGGATCTCCCTGGCCTGCTGGAGCATTCGCTTCTCCCCCGAGGAGAGGCCCTTTTCCATGTCGCGCAGGGTGAGGTTCCTCACCACCTCGGCCACCTGGAATATATCACCGCTCTTCAGCTTCTCACGGTTCTTCTTGAATCGATGGTTCCAGTTGGAGGGCATGGGGGTCATCTCGCCACTCAAGATGTCGAATACCTTGTCCACTTCCTCCCTGCTTATCACGGTGCGCAGCCCCACCTGCTGATAATTGTCGGCTGGGACCATCACCTTCAGGTTGCCCTTGTTCATCCGCAACACGAAGTACTTCTTGATCTCCCCCTCCACCGACCTTTCCGAGATCGCCTCGATGACTCCTGCTCCGTGGTGAGGGTAAACTACTACGTCACCCACCTCGAACATCTCTACCACCTCACACCGGACCTCAGGACCTCGCCTCACCCGGCTCCGCCAGGCCCGAGACCTAAGTTCTTCCCCGGCCAAGACGAAAACCGGGTACCGCTACCTCCCCCGAATCCCTTTCCAAGTCTAGCTAACGACAAGACGCGCTATGTCAGGCTGTAGACCCCCAGCGTATTTATCCTGTCGTTCTCTCTTTCCAGGATGGATTGAAGGTCCAGGTCGAGCAGGCAACAAACGGCCGCTAGGTAGAAAAGGGCATTGCCTATCTCAGACTCGATGACATCGGAGCAGTTGGAACAGGGCCGACCCTGCAGGTGGGATTTCACGTACTCGGAGACCT
>JAPWVA010000094.1 GCA_028275245.1 Actinomycetota bacterium | reverse complement strand
CACGGAGGCCCTTTCGCCCCGGGAGGGGAAGCCGCTTCCCCTCAAGGAGGCCATGGAACTAGCGGAGACCCTGCTGGAAAAGGAGTTCTCTCTTTTGGAGAAGCTGATGCCCCCCGTGGGACGGGGCATAAAGGAAAGGAAACGGGGGGAATACCTGCACATCGTCCGGGTGTTTTTGGAGAATCTTTACCATTTGCTGGAAAGGGATATCCGCGTCTTCCCGGAGACAGCCTACGGCATCTCCGGCCAGACCCCGGGGCGCACCGCCCAGGAGGAGCCGGTGGTGGTGGCGCTCGCGGAAGACAAGCAAATAAGGCTGCGGGGAGTGGTGGACGCGGTGGAGCTGGACCCCAAATCCTGGCGCTGCCGGGTCTGCGATTACAAGACGGGGTCCCGTTCCCGTTACGACTGGAAAGACCCCTTTCGAAAGGGAAGAGACCTACAACCCATCGTTTATACCCTCTTGGTGGAGGAAGGTGGCCTCCCCGGGTTGGAAAACAGGGTGCAGGTCAGCGAATTCCAATACCTCTTCGTCGGCCCCGGGGGCCTCGGGGAGGCTCACCGCTGGGACCGGGGGGACCTGGAGGCGGGCAAGTCCTTGCTGCTGGAGCTAGCCGGCATGATCGAGCAGGGCATGTTCCCGGTCTCCCCTGACCCAGAAGACCTGGAGTTCTCTCCTTACCTGGAAGTGCATGAAGAACCCTGGGCCGCCAGGGAAAAAACGCAGAAATTGAAGGAACACGACGAAACCTTGGCTCCCCTGCGGCGCCTGAGGAGAGGGCAAGGAGGTGCCTGAGGATTGGGTAGGGGCGAAATCGACCGCGGCATATCCGATGCCGACACGCGGGAGAGGATCATCCGCTGCCTGAACAGGAACTTCCTGGTGGAGGCATCAGCGGGAACGGGAAAGACGACCTGCCTGGTGGAGAGGATGATTTCCCTGGTGAGGACGGGGACCTGCGGAGACCTCTCCGCCCTGGTGGGCATGACCTTCACCCGCAAGGCGGCCGAGGAGCTCAAGATCCGCTTCCGAGAGGAACTGGCCCTGGCCCATCGCGACACCGCCGACCCGGCGGAGAGGCAGCGCCTGGGTAGGGCACTGGAATCCATCGACCGTTGCTTCCTCGGCACCATACATTCCTTCTGCGCGCAACTGCTACGGGAAAGGCCGGTGGAGGCAGGGATAGACCCCGGCTTCACCGAGATGGACGAGCTCGAGGAGGCGGTGCTGCGGAAGTGGGCGTGGAGGAAGTTCTTACACCTCTTGCAGGAGGATGGGGGGCCCTTCGCCGACCTCTCAGAGAACCTGGACTCCCTGGCGCGCCGCGGCATCTCCCCGGACCAGTTAGAGGAGGCCTTCCGACTGATGGCCGGTTTCCCGGAGGTAGCAGAATGGCCCTCGGGCATCGAGGCGGCGGAAAAGGTCGACGGGAAGCACTGCCTGGAAATGATCTACAGCTTCCTGCGGATGCTTCGGGACATGGGAGACAGGCTGCCCGAGAACCCTGGGAACGACCAGTTCGTCCCCCGGCTTCGGAATATCCTCCGGGAAGGCTCCCGTCTCCTGGAGCTGGAGGCCGCGGACGCACTCCGGGACGAGGCTGGTCTGATCCGTTTCCTGGAGTTGTTCGAGGGAGGAGACCCGGAAAGGGACAGAAGGATCAGGAGCTGGACCGGCCCGTGGGGCTTTTCCCGGGAAGAAGCCGACCGGGTCCTCCATGGGTTCCTGGAAGCCCGAAAGACGGCGCTTTCCCTGCTGGCAGCGATACGGGCCCAGACATATGGTGAGGCCGTGCCGGTGCTTCTCCGGGCCCTGGATTTCTACGCCCGCCTGAAGATGGAGAGGGGTCTTCTGGGCTTCCAGGACCTGCTGTTCGTGGGGGCGAAGATGTTGCGGGAGAACTCCGAGGTGCGCAGGGCCTTGGGGGAGAGGTACCGGTTCATATTGGTGGACGAGTTCCAGGACACCGACCCCCTCCAGGCCGAGATACTGTTCCTCCTCGCCTCGGGGGACGCGAAGGAAAGTGACTGGAGGAAGTGCCTCCCCCGTCCTGGCTCTCTCTTCGTGGTGGGCGACCCTAAGCAGTCCATATACCGGTTCCGGAGGGCGGACATCGGGATATACAGCGAGGTGAAAAAACGCTTCCTGGACGACCCCCACGGGGAGGTGCTGGTCCTGAAAAGCAACTTCCGGTCCCTTCCCTGCCTGGTGGATCAAGTCAACCGCTGCTTCTCGGACGGTGTTTCCCAGGAGGACAAGTATTTCCTCCCCTTCGGCTGCGGATGGGACCTGTCCCCCCAATTCCAGCCCATGGAACCCACGCGGCAAGAACCGAGGGATGAGGCGAAGCTGCTACGCGGGATCTACCTGCTTGAGTCCTCCGGCAACAAGGAGGAGTCGGTGAGGGAAGAAGCGGAGTACATAGCCCGCTTCATCCGCCGGGCCCTGGATGGCGAGTTCCTCCTCCCCTCGAGGGCCGAAAACCACCGGGGGGGTGGCAAGCCCCTTCCCGAGGACTTCATGATCCTCACCTGGAGAAAGGAGGAACTGGCCGACTACGCCGAGGCGCTGGGGAGGTGGGGGATACCCCATACCGTTTCCGGGGGCAAGCCCCTCCGGGACAACCCCGCCGTCCGCCTTTTATACCTCATACTCAAAACGATTCTCCGGCCGGAGAACCCCATCCCCCTGGTGGCATTGCTGCGGAGCAGGCTTTTCGGGCTCAGCGATAGGGAGCTCTTCCTCTACCGACAGGCCAGGGGCTTGTTCGACTTCCGGCTTGAACCGCCGCCCGCGGAAGACCGATTCGACGCCACCTTAAGGTCTCACTTCCTTTCCGCCTTCCTACGTCTGAGGCACTACCGGCGCTGGGTGCTCAGCATGCCCCCCACCGCCGCCCTGGAGCGCATCGCCGATGACGCCGGGCTCTTCGCCCTGGCCGCCGCCGAGGATCCGGAGGGTCTCACCTCGGGCGGCCTGGCCAAGGCCTTGGATCTGGTCCGCCTGGCCGGGGGCCTCCCCGCCAACCCCACCGATTGCCTGGAACTCCTGGAGGCCTACGTGGAGGGGGATCTGGAAACCGATTCCATCGCCGCCGGGTCAACGGCGGGAAGGGGGGTGCGGGTCTTGAACTTGCACCGGGCCAAGGGCCTGGAGGCCCCGGTGGTGTTCTTGGCCTGCCCATATGGACTGGGCCACGGGATGCAGCCTTCCTGCCATGTGGAGAGGAAATCTAACGGGGACACCGGATACCTGCTGATCACTGCCCCGTCCCCCCGGGGTAACCTGGGCCGTCGTCGCCACAAGACGCAGACCCTGGCCTGCCCCTTCCATTGGGAGGAGAAGGCTGAGGAGGAGGAGCGATTCCTCAAGGCCGAGCGAACCAGGCTCCTCTACGTGGCCGCCACCCGGGCCCGGGACGCCCTCATCATCTCCAGACACGCGGAGAGGAAACAGTACAATCCTTGGCAATACTTGGAAACAATGGGTGGTGTGGACCTCCGGCAGGCCTTCCCGGAGACCAGCGGGGAGGAGACAGTCCAGGAGGACGTTTCTCCCGGGATGCGGAAGGAACCGTCCCAAGATCCGGAGGTTTTCTTCGCCTCCTTGGAGAAGAGGAAGGTCGACTGCGCCCGCCCCACCTACCGGTTGATCCGAGGAAGGGAAGCCGCCTCTTTCTTGAGGGATGCCATGGAAGGGGAGGAGCCGGCGGAGCCTGAGTTCCCGGATACCCCTCCCGCCGGGAGGGAGGCTTTGCCAAGGCCAGGCGGCCTTGACGCTGCCCGCTGGGGCGAGATCGTGCACCTGGCCCTTCAGAGGTACATGGAGAGGCGGGAAGAGGGACCGGAGCAGGTAGCCCAGGAGGTGGCGGTGAGGCTGTGCCTGGAGCGTGAGGTGGAGCAGGCACTGGCCACCCTATTGGAGAGGACTGCCAGATCCCGGCTCTGGCGAAGGGCCCTGGGGGCCCGCCGGGTTTACTGCGAGGTGCCCTTCCACTACGCGGAGGAGCGGGGAGGGGAGGAGATCGTGGTCCACGGCGCCATGGACCTGGTCTTCGAGGAGGAAGGAGGTTGGGTCATCGTGGACTATAAGACCGACGAACCTCCTGCCGGGAAGGCCTTGGGTCGCCGGGGCGCCGGGGAGAGGCTGCGGGACTACGCAGAGCAACTGGAAGCATATTCCAGGGCCTGGGAGAGGATAACGGGTTTCCGGGTAGTGGAGAAGTGGCTCCTCTTCGTATCCGATGGCACGGAGGTTAAGGTCTGACGGATTCATCCGGAGGTCATGTCCTTCCCTGGCTCTCAGAAGGAGGGCGTGGTGGAGTAGAGGCACAGGATGCCGCCCTGTCGGTTCACCTCCGCTCGCGTGGGTTCCCCGTCCAGCGTCCGGTGGAGCACCTTCTTGAGCTCCTCCGCCACCTCCTCCAGGGACGCCCCCTCCAGGACGGCGCCGGCGTTCACGTCCATGTCGTCCCGCATTTGTTGGAACAGCCGGGGGTTGCTGGCCACCTTGATCACGGGCACGATGGGAAAGCCGATGGGATTCCCCCTTCCGGTGGTGAAGACGATGGCCTGGCAACCGGAGGCGGCCAGACCAGCCATGGACTCCACGTCATATCCCGGCCCATCCATGATCACCAAGCCCCGCCTGGTGGGCGCCTGTCCGTACTCCACCACCTCCACCACCGGGGAGGATCCCCCCTTCCTGATGCAGCCAAGGGATTTCTCCACGATGGAACTCATGCCGCCGTCCATGTTCCCGGGGGCGATCACCGCATGGGCCAAAGGGCCCAGGAGCTCCCTGACCCGTCGCTCGGCCTTTCGGATCACCTCCTTCACCCGCTGCTCCACCCTAGGATCGCACGCCCTCCTCCCCAGGATATGGGCGGTGCCTATCATCTCTGTGGACTCGGTGAGGATCACCGTGCCCCCGCTTTCCACCACGTAATCGGAGAGAATCCCCACCGCGGGATTGGCCGTGATGCCGGAGAAGGCATCCGATCCCCCGCATTCCAGCCCCAGGACCAATTCGGACCAGGGGATTTCCACCCGCTCCTGATGGGCCGCCTCCCTGGCGAAGCGACGGGCCAACTCCACCCCCTTCTCGGTGCATCTCCGAGAGCCCCCTTCCCCCTGGATCTCCAGCCAAGCCACCGGCCTTCCCGTCTCCGCCACCCGGGCGGCCAGCGCCTCCGCCTTCACCACCTCGCACCCCAAGCCCACCACCACGGCAGCGGCCACATTGGGGTTGGTGAGCAACCCCGCCAGGGCGTGGAAGTGCAGGCCCACATCCGGCATGCCCCGGCCACAGCCGTGCCCGTGCAGCAGGGCCACGGCGCCAGGGACCTCACCCGCCATGGCTGCGGCCACCCCGTTGGCGCAGGCCACGGTGGGGAGGACCGCCACCCAGTTCCTGATCCCCACCCTGCCGTCGGGGCGCCTGAAACCCCGGAAACCTCGCACCTCTAACCTCCGCGGAACCCATGCCCTGTGCCCTTCCGTACGAAAGTCGGGCTACCTTGGCAAACCCGCCGTTCTCACGCCGAGAGCAACTCGTCCGGGATCTCCAGGTTGTGGACGTGGACCCACTCCCCCACGGAGATGTCCCGTGAGGCCACCCCGATGGGCTCTCCGTAACGGATGACCGCCTCCCCCCTGGCGATGTCCCGGA